>VBKJ01000215.1 GCA_005879795.1 Deltaproteobacteria bacterium | reverse complement strand
CCCACGGCGCGCGAGGCGATGTTGATGCGCCCGACCTCGAGCCCCGAGAGCACCTGCTGGAGCCCGCGCCCCTCGACCCCGCCCACCAGGTTCGCGACCGGCACGCGGAAGTCCTCGAAGTTGACCTCGCAGGTCTCGATGCCCTTGTAGCCGACCTTGTCGATGTCGCGCCCGATCGTGACGCCGGGCGCGTCCTTCTCGGCGGCGAGCAGGCTGATGCCCTTGTGCGGCGGCTCGGCGCTCGGATCGGTCTTCACCACCAGCGAGTAGATGGTGGCCGTGCGCGCGTTGGTGATGAACATCTTGGAGCCGTTCACCACGTAGTGGTCGCCGTGGCGGCGCGCGGTGGTGCGGATGCGCTGCGTGTCGCTGCCGGCGTGCGGCTCGGTCAGGCAGAGCGCGGCCCGGTGCTCGCCGCGCGCCATGGCGGGCAGGTAGCGCTCCTTCTGCTCCCGCGTGCCGTGCGCGCCCAGCACGTAGGCGAACATGAGGTGCGTGTTGAGGACGCCCGAGAGGCTCATCCAGCCGCGGCAGAGCTCCTCGACGATCATCGAGTAGGTCGAGTAGTCGAGCCCGAGGCCGCCGTACTCGACCGGGATGGTGGCGCCGAAGAGGCCGAGCTCCTTCATGCGCTCGACCAGCGGCTGCGGGTACTCGTCCGCGTGCTCGTAGCGGCTCGCGACCGGCATCACCTCGCGCTCGACGAAGCGCCGGACCGTGTCGAGCACCTGCCGGGTGAGCTCCTGGCGATCGTCCACGACTCCCCCCTGATCGAGTGGCGGAGTTCACCATGTTTGAGTATGCAGGGCAAACGCGGCGGTGGAGATGGCCGATCATGTCGGCGCTAACGAAAGAGGTCGAACTCGGCGCGCCGGACGAGCCGCGCGGCCGCGCCACCCGGGCCGGGAGCGTAGCGCACGCCGCGCACGATCGCGGCCGCGATCGCGCTGTCCTTCTCCATGACGAGCCCGGCGGCCGCGGCGATCTCGTCGGCGAGGGCCACCACGGTGTGATGCAGCGTGCGGCCCGCGAGATCCGCGCGCCCGCGTAGATCGAGGAGCGGATCCATCCCCGCGCAGCCGATCGCCACCTCGACCAGCCCCTCGCGCCACGGGCGCCCGAACGTGTCGGTGACGACCACCGCGAGGTCGACGCCGAAGCGCTGGCGCAGGCGCTCGCACAGGGCCGCGGCCGAGGCGTCGGCGTCGCGCGGCAGGAGCGTCAGCACGCCCTCCGCCACGCCGTTCGACTCGTCCACCCCCGCGTTGGCGCATACCCAGCCGTGGGGCGTCTCGCAGATCACGTGCCCGCGATCCATGCGCACGATGCGCTTCGCCTCGCGCAGGACGACCTCGACGGCGCGCGCGTCCTTGCCGCCCTCGGTCGCGGCCGCCAGGCGCTCGGCGAAGGGCGAGGCAACGATCTCGTCGAGCCGCACGATCGCGCCCTCGGCCTTGGAGACGACCTTCTGGCAGACGGCCAGCGTGTCGCCCGCCTTCACGCCGACGCGCGCGGCGACGATCGCGTCGCCGAGGAGGGCGGCCAGGTCGTCGCCCGGGCGGATCATCGGGAGGCCCGGGATCGGGATGACGGCGACCGTCATTCGGCGGTGTCTAGCCCACGCAGCACGATGCCGGCAAGGCGCGCGGCGTGCGCGGGCGAGCGCATGAGCGTGTCGGTCACCAGGGTGCGCACCCCGAGCGCCTCGACGTGCGGCGCCCAGGCGCGATCGACGTGGTCGAGCACCAGGAGGTCGACGAGGCCCTGGTAGAGGCGGGCGATGCCCGCGGGCGAGGCCTCGAGGCCGAGGCCGCGCAGCATGCGGTGGAGGGGGCCGCGCACCGCGCGGCCCCCGACCAGGGGCGAGACCGCCGCCGCCGGCGCTTGGCGGCGGGCGAGCGCGCGGCGGATGCCCGGGACGGCCAGGATGGGGCCGATCGAGACGAGCGGGTTGGAGGGCGCGATCACGAGCGCATCGCTGGCCGCGAGCGCGGCGAGCACGCCGGGGGCGGGGCGGGCGCGCCGCGCGCCGGCGACCTCGACGCGCGTGACGCGGCCGCGTGCGCGGTGGCGGACGAGGTACTCCTGGAAGGGCAGGCGGCCGCGGTCGGTGTGCACGAAGGTGCGCACGCGGTCGTCGGTCATTGGCAGCACCCGCGCGCGCACGCCGTGGGCCCGCGCCAGCGCGGCCGTGACGCGCGAGAGCGGCCAGCCGGCGCGCAGCCACGCGGTGCGCGCCAGATGGGTCGCGAGGTCGCGGTCGCCCAGGCGGAACCAGGTGGGCAGCCCGAGCCCGCCCAGGGCCACGAGGCACGCGAACGTGTCGCCCGCGAGGCCCCACCCGCGGCGGCGGGGGGCGAGGCCGGCGAGCGTGTAGACGACGGTGTCGAGGTCGGGCGCGACGTGGAGCCCGAAGAACTCCTCGTCGTCACCGGTGTTGCCGATGACGGTGAGGCGCCGCGGGTCAGTGCGCCGGATGAGGCCCGCAAGGAACCGGGCCGCGCCCACGCCACCCGCCAGCACCGTGACCCGCATGGTTCGACTCATCCGGGGGCCCGTCCAGTGCTCGCGCGGCGGGCGCCGCGTCCCCATCCCTCCGGACGCGGCCGTAGAGCGTCGTGCGCTCCACCGGGACGCGGCCCATGGCGCGCACCAGCGCCTCGATCTCCTCGACCGAGGTGTACTCGCCCGCGTCCGCGCCCGCCTCGCGCGAGATGCTCTCCTCCATGAGCGTGCCGCCGAAGTCGTTGCAGCCCGCGCGCAGCGTGAGCTGCGAGAGGCGGTGGCCGAGCTTCACCCACGAGGTCTGAAGGTTGTCGATCAGGCCGCGCAGCATGAGCCGGCTCGCGGCGTAGATGCGGAGGTCGCGCAGCCCCTTCGGCTGCGGCGTGACCCGGCCATCGCGGTAGAGCTTGGTGTTCTCCCAGATGAAGCCGAGCGGCACGAACTCGGTGAAGCCGCCGGTCTCTTTCTGGATGCGGCGGAGGAGGTCGATGTGGCGCGCGATGTGCCCTGCCGTCTCGACGTGACCGTACATGACGGTCGCCGTGGTCGGCACGCCCAGGCGATGCGCGGTGGTGATGATCTCGACCCAGCTGCGTACATCCACCTTCTTGTGGGAGAGGATCTCGCGCACCTCGTCGTCGAGGATCTCGGCCGCCGTGCCCGGGATGCTGCCGAGGCCGCAGTCGCGCAGCATGCCGATGTAGGCCGGGTAGTCCATGTTGGTCCGCCGCGCTCCGTACAGGATCTCCATGGGCGAGAAGGCGTGCACGTGGATCTCGGGGAAGCGCGACTTGATGGCGAGCAGCATGTCCCGGTAGGTGAAGGCGCCCATCTCGGGGTTGATGCCGCCCTGCATGCACACCTCGGTCGCGCCGCGGGCGATCGCCTCCTCGACCTTGCCGAGCACGACGTCGACGCCGTGCGTGTAGGCGTCGTCCTCCCAGCGCTGACGCTTGAAGGCGCAGAACTGGCAGTTCACGAAGCACACGTTGGTGAAGTTGACGTTGCGGTTGACGACGTAGGTGACCTCGTCGCCCACGTCCGCGGCCCGGATCGCGTCGGCGGTGCGGACCAGCGCCACCAGGTCGTTGCCCTCGGCGCCCAGGAGGGCCTCGCCCTCGTCGACGGTGAGCTCGTGGCGCGCGAGCGCGTGGTCGAGGATGGCGCGCACGGCAGGCCCGGCGCGCCCGAGCACGCGTCCGAGGGGCTCGTCGTTCAAGGCTACGGCCTCGATCGTTTCCCAGGGCTCGATCCAGCTCATGCGGAGGCCTCCACCCCGCCCGGCGCCGTCCGCGTCTCCCCGGCGAGCGCGGCCACGCGGGCGCGCAGCGCCGGGGCGAGAAAGCCGGGGCGATCGACGTAGGCGGGGTAGATCGCGAGGCGCTCGGCGAGCGTGTAGCCCGCCGCACGGCAGGTCGCCGCGAGCGCGGCGACGTGCGGCCAGGGCGCCTCGGGGTTCACGTAGTCGGGGGTGAGGGGCGAGATGCCGCCCCAGTCGTTCACCCCCGCCGCCAGGAGGAGGGCGTGGTCGGCGGGCGAGAGATTGGGCGGCGCCTGCACGCTCACCTCGGGGTCGAGCACCAGGCGCGCGACGGCGACCGTGCGCGCGATGTCGTCCGCCGCCGGCTCGCTGGCATCGGCAAGGGGAATGGTCGGCTTGGCGCGGAAGTTCTGCACGATCACCTCCTGCACGTGTCCGTAGGCCCGGTGCAGGTCGCGGATGGCGAAGAGCGTGTCGACGCGCTCGGCGAGCGTCTCGCCGATGCCGAGAAGGAGTGCCGTCGTGAAGGGGATGCGGAGCTCGCCTGCCTCGCGCAGCATGCGCAGCCGGAGCGCCGGCTCCTTGTCGGGCGCCCACTGGTGCACCTGGCCGCGGGCGCGCAGCCGCGGCGACACGTTCTCCAGCATGAGGCCGAGGCTCACGTTCACCTCCTTCAGGCGCGCCATCTCGTCGCGCGTGAGGAGGCCCGCGTTGGTGTGCGGCAGGAGGCCGCAGTCGAGCGCGATCGCGCAGGCGCGCTGGACGTACTCGGCGGTCGTGCGATGGCCGAGCCCGGCGAGCGTCGCGCGGTAGGCCGGGAAGGCGGCCTCCGGCTTGTCGCCGAGGCACATGAGCGCCTCCTTGCACCCGAGGGCGCGCCCGCGCGCGGACCAGGCCGCGATCTCGTCCGGCGTCATGGTCCAGGCGTCGGGATCGTCGGGGTCCTTGCGGAAGGTGCAGTACGTGCAGCGGTCGCGGCAGAGGTTGGTGATGGGCAGGAACACCTTGGGCGAGAACGTGACCGTCCGCCCCCAGGCCCGGTCACGCAGCGCCCCGGCCGTCGCGAGCAGCTCCGCGGTCAGCTCCGGCGTGGCGAGCAGAGCGATCGCCTGCGCGCGCGTCAGCTCCGCGCCCGCGAGCGGCTTCGAGAGCGCCGCGTGCGGCGCCTCAGGCGCGGCCACGGCGCCGCCGGAGGCGAGCTCGGACATGGAGGTCCCGTCCGGCAGGTATCGGACGGGTCCAGACGTGTCAAGCCGTCGCGGCCTGCGCGGTGCGGTCGTACTCCGCGGCCGCAAGGTCGGGCACGACGAGGTGGCACGTGGTGCCCTCGGGGCTCGCCGCCATGGTGAGCGACGCGCCGAGGACGCGCACGAGACGCCCGGCCAGGCGAAGCCCGAAGCCGAGCAGCCGCGGGGGACGCGTCGGGGCGCGGCCGGCGAGCACGTCCTCGGTCTCGACGATCAGCTCGGGAGCGATCCCCGGCCCCGAATCCCGCATCTCGAGCGTGACGCCGGTGGCCGCGGGGCGCGCCACCACCACGACCTCGCCCTCGGCGGTGTAGCGGACCGCATTGTCGGCGAGCGCGCGCAGCAGCCGCGCGAGCTTGTCCTCGTCGGTCATGAGGGAGAGATCGGCGGGCGCGTCGAGGCGCCAGCCGAGCCCCTTGGCGCGCGCGCGCGGCGCCAGCTCGGCGCCCAGCCGTCCGAGGAGATCGGTCACCCGCACCTCGTCGCGCGTGACCGGCATCGACCCGCGGTCGAGCTCCGCCATGTAGAGGATCGTCTCGATGTAGGCGAGCAGGCTCGCGGAGTTCGACTGGATGCGATCGAGCGCCAGACGTTGCTCCGCGGAGAGGGTGTCCTCGCCCTCCTCGCGCAGGATGGCCGAGTAGCCCATGATGACGTTGAGCGGCGTGCGCAGCTCGTGCGAGAGGCCCGAGAGGACCTGCTCGGGGAGGGCGTTCATGCGGCGCATGGCCGCGCGGCGCGCGATCGCTCGGGCCACCAGGCGACGCACCTGCGCGCTGTCGAAGGGCTTCGAGAGGTAGTCGAAGGCGCGCAGGCGAAGCCCCTGGACGGCGGTGTCGAGCGAGCCGTAGCCGGTGATGATGAGCACCTCCAGGTCGGGGTCGATCTGCTTGGCGCGCTCGAGGACGCCGATCCCGCCCAGGCCCGGCATCTTGAGATCGAGCGTCATGACCTCGATCGACTCCCTGCCGAGCACTTCGAGAGCGGCCTCGCCGCTGCTGGCGGTGATCACCTCGCACTCGCCGTGCAGGATGGCGCGCAGCGACTCCCGCACGCCCATCTCGTCGTCCACGACCAGGACCCGGGATCGGAGGCTCATCGCGGAGGGGTCTGGAGCAGAAAACATGCCAGGGGACGCGGCGCCCAGGGGCCCGATTCACGGGCACGGCGGGCGCGCCGGCCGGAGTCGTCCGTTCATGCTTGAACGCCCGCATGCCAGCCGTGGCACATGCCGCGCCCGCGGCTCAGCGGTCCGGCCCTGCGAATGCCGAGCTTGTCCATGCGACGGGCAGCGTGTGCGTCACCATCCCCGGCGGGCGCGAGAATCCCCTCTAGTCACTCTGCCGGAACATCCTGGGGATTCCGGCCGGATATTCCCGGGAGGCGAGGACTCGGTCGTCATCCGGAAGATTCTCACCCACCTCAGCCTGCCGACCGAGGTGCCCGCGCCCCGGCCCCGCCGTGCGACCTGCTCCTCGACGCGTGACCTGAGCCGCCCCCGGGTGGCGGTGCCGGTCGGACCGCCCCGCGCGGGTGTGCCCCTGGCTGGGGGCCGGCCCTCGCCCCGGCCACATCTGCCGCCGTCGACCAGCCCCCGGGGAGCCGCGGCGACCTCGCCAGACCCTCCCGCCTGCCCGTTATGCGCTGCGTCGTTACGGAGCGACCGGCGGGGTGGCTACTGCATCGGGATAAATACCCCCTTTGTTGGGCTTATCTTTACGGGCTCACGGCTTTCCGTCCGCCCGCCTCCCCAAAAACCGGGATGGTAGCGGTCGATCCCAACCAGGATACTCGCCATTCTGGGCTCAGCTGGGCACTCGGTACTGAAGGAGATTCTCAATGGCGGTACCAGGAATCACCCGAAGTCATTTCCGGCTCCCCGCGATCCTGCTGCCCTTCTTGCTTGCCATCTGGCCCGGGGCGTCCGCCCGCGCGGGCGACTTCGGCGGCCTCACGGCGGCATGCAAGGCGCGACGCTGCAGCGTTGAGAGCGCCGTCCTGTCGAACTGTCCCTGTACCAGCTCTGGGGGTAACGGCGTGTTCCAGAGCTGCGCCAACAAACAGGACAAATCGATCTCGAAGAGGTGCCAAAACGAGCTGAACTCTTGCTTTGCCGCGACTGCGTGCGGCACGAGCGGGGTGACCTGCCAGATTCCCCCCAACCAGTGCAAGGCGGTGAGCAACGAGTCCGCCTGCACGGCGATGGGTGGCACAGTCGCTACTCCTGGCTCGGCCTGCTGCTTCCAAGATACCTGCTGCTCCGCGCTGCCGTCGCTATTCTCCTTCACCACCGCGTCGAGCGGCTGCGGGACGAACCCGCCCGGGGAGGTGACCCCGCCCAGGTGCGTGCAGGGGTCGAACAACGGCACGTCCTGCAGGAGGTGCAGCTGCGCCGTGGCCTCGGACTGCGGCACCGGCGGCGTGTGCACGGCCGGACGGTGCTCGGCGGGTGACGCGACTCACACCGGCTGTGTCACGAACGCGAATTGCTCGGTTGGCCAGACGTGCACCGACTCCGACGCGGACTGTACGGGCGGCGGCGTCTGTCGCGGGCACCTCGACTGCACCGCCCTCTACTTCGGTGCCGGCCAACCCGGCGGCGTCAGACTCCCCGGGACCGTTCCGGACTACGGCCTCACGTACAGCAAGGTCGCCTCCTGCACCGCCGGCAACCCGAACCTCACTCCGACCCTGGATACGGACGTGCCCGGCCCCGGCTGCCCCACCCCGGCCGGCACCCCGACCTACGGCCAGCGCCACTGCACGAGCCCGGGCTGCGTGTACGGTGCCCCGCTCGCCATTCCGAACCCGGCCAGCCCCGCCATCGGCACCTGCGTGGTGAACAAGATCGCCGACCGCCCGGGAGTCGGCACCGGCAGCGCGGTGTGCAGCACGGGAGCCGTCGACAGCCTATTGCTCCCGCTCGATTCGCAGGTCTACCTGACCGGCTCGAGCGAGCCGGTCCGCGTCTGCTCCACCTGTGTGGGCGGTACGCTGGGCGTCTGCGGCAGCGGGACGTGCGGAGGCGGTCCGCGGGACGGCCTGCCCTGCACCCCCGAGACGAGCGCGCTCAACGCGTCCTACCCGACCAGTCACGACTGCCCGCCGCCGAACGCCCCCGGAGACCAGATCGTCTCCGACTGTCCCGAGGCGTCAGGCTCCTTCATTGGCTGCCTTCCCGTCGACTTCAACCTCTCGAGCGGCACGCAGACGTTGACCTCCTTCGCCACGGCGGCGCAGGCCCGTGTCTTCTGCGGCTTCTGCTTCGATGCGATCAGCGGGGGGTACGAGAGCCCGCCGCACCGGTGCACCGCGGATACGGACTGCACGAACGGCAACTTCACGTCGTGCCGGCAGCACAGCAACGGCGCGTTCCGCAACCCCTTCGCCACCAGCATCAGCGAGACCGGGACGCCACCCAACGTCTGCATTGATGACGGCGCGAGTCACCCTGAGACGCTGGTGAGCGCCTTCTGCATCCCGCCGTCGTACGACCCCATCATCGACCCGAGCGGCGAGCTGCCCGGTCCCGGCGCCGTCGCCTTGCCCGGCACGGCGAAGTTCATCCCCTGAGTCGCCGTAGGAACGGGGAGCCCGCCGCTTGGCGGGCTCCCCGACGGCGCCAGGGGCGTGACCCGAGGAGCAAGTGCCGCCGGGACGTAGGCGGTACGGAGCCGCCGCAACGGCGCCGCGCCGGCTGAGCCATCAACCACTCCTTGCCAACTGACCGGCGCTCGGTGAGGATGCCGCGGTGAACCGCCTCCTCATCTCAGGTCTGCCAACATCTGCTGGACATTGGGTAACCGTGCTTGCGGCACTCCGCTGGCTGCGCCGCCGGGAGTCAGAGCATCCGGGTGGCACTTGGGGCTGCGAGGCAGGGCGAGAGAACTGGCTCTCCGAATGCCGTGAGCTACTGGGGCCCCCGCCTGCTCTCCATCGCGCGGCGCGCCGCGCGACGCGATGAAGAGCGGCGCGGCCGCCGCGGCCGCTCAGAACTGGAACGTGAGCCGCACGGTCGTCTCCGAGCGCCCGCTGCTCAGGCCCGGGAGGCCCCACGTCGCGAACAGATCCTGTTTACCGCGCGGATTCACGAAGTAGTGCTGGCCGACGTTGACCACCATGTCGTCGCGCAGCACGTAGTCGACGTCCCAGAAGGGCAGCATCGAGAACTGGTTCATCGGATCGACGGCGATGCCGAGCACCGGGATGATGCTTCCGCCGCGGTAGAACGTGAACCCCGCCAGGGTGAAGATCGTCTCCCAGTCGCGGATCTTGTCGCGGTAGGCCGGGCTCTCGGGGGTCGTTCCGGTGCGCGCAGTCGAAGGGAGGTCGAGGCCGCCGACCAGGCAGGAGCCGACACGCCGCTTCCCCTTCGTCCCCAAGTTCGCGACCAAGGAGGCCTCGCAGCCGGGGTTGTTCACCAGGTAGTGCCAGAAGAACTGCCCGGTGAGGAAGACGGTGCTCTTCTTGTTGAGCCGCTTGATCCACGTCGGCCGGTCGAAGGCGATCATCCCCTTCCACATGTTCTTCTTGGTGACGCCGGGAATGACGGGCGAGTTCACGCCACGCACGACGGTCTCCTTCGCGACGTCGAAGAACGGGATGCCGACGTCGTAGATCGTCTCGGCACGGAACACCGTCTGCGTGTACTGCTCCTCGGAGTAGTTGGCCGACATGCCGAGCGTGTGCACGTATGGCGCGATGAATTCCGCGGGGAATATGCCCTGCTGGAGGAGCTTCACCGCGCGCCGCCCGTTCTCGGGCGTGTTCGGGAGGGCGCGCAGCGGGGCGTAGTCCGTGCCGTCGTCGCCTGACCAGCGCTGGTAGAAGTAGTTCAGCGTGAATTCGAGACCGAAGGGCGCGATGCCGTGGTAGCGGATGCCGACCTGGCTGTTGTCGAGCGGGTTGCGGGCGTAGTCGCCCTGCTCGAAGAGCCTCGTGTTGTCCATCAGCGTGGTGCAGAAGCCGAGATCCACGTTCGGTCCGGAATTGATCCGATGGCCGCTCGCCTTCGCCGCATTGCAGAGGGCCCCGATGAACGCGCCGTCCACCTGGTTGGTGAGGGGATTCAGGATCGGCAGGCCCCACGGGCGCGGCAGGAAGGTCTGCTTCGCCGGATACCAGTCCCCGGGGTTCCAGTACCACTCGAGGAAGTTCTGCGACAGCTTCCAGATGTCGCCGAGGTCGTAGAGGAACTTGAACATCCAGAGCGGCCGGCGGATCTCGTCCCAGCCGTAGGAAGGCGGCGGGATCTCCCAGACGAAGTGCCACGTGAGGTCGAGCGGGTTGGCCCGATCGAGCATCCGGAAGTTGTCGGTCTCGCCCCACACGATCTGCTGCCGCCCGGCGCGCACGCTGAGCGGGAGCGTGCGGAACTTCAGGTCGACGTAGAACTCGCGGAGCTGGTTGTCGAACCTGAGCGCGTCGCGCGCCTCGCGGCTGAGGCTGTTGAGCGTGAGCTGGTTGCGCGCGAAGCTCGGGTAGCTGACGAACTGCCCGTTCACGAACCGCGGCACGCCGCCCTTCGCCTTCGCGAAGTCATACAGCGAGAGACCGCCGTACGCTTTCCGGTGGATGTCCTCCTTCTCGATGAACCCTGGTTTCACGTCGTAGATGCTGTCGTAGACGCCGCGGTACACGAGGAAGAGGGTGGATCGCTCGATGAAGGGGATCTCGTACTTGTTGTAGAACTTCCCCCCCTCGAGCCAGTTGTACTGGAGCTGGATGTGCGTGGTGTTGCGGTTCTGGATGTACTCGTAGGTGCCCTGGTCGGGGTGGCGGATGAGGTTCTGGGTCTGGAGGTTCCCCGAGAGCTGGACGGGACCGAACTTCTGGGTCGCTCGACCGCTGCCCGGTACGAGGATGAGTGACGCCAGCGCAGCGACCAGGATCTGCCCGAGGCGGCGATTCGACATCTTCCCCCTCCTTGTCGGACCGAGTGTCGCGTGCGAAGTCGCGGCTAGCTAGCGCATAGTCTCCGGGTTTTGCAACGCGGCGGGGGCGGTGCATCGCCCCCGCCGCGGGGTCGAACTTACTTGTAGACGCAGGCTTGGACGTGGAACGTGACGGCGCCGGGGGCCGGAAGGCCCGCGACCTGGTCGACGGAGAACTGTCCCGTCCCCGGGATGCAGAACGTCGAGGCCGTGACCAGACCCTCCGCATCCTTCGGATACGACGGGTTCGGCCAGGCGATGCCGTCGGCGAGGCCCGGCACGACGGGCTTCCCCTTGCGTACGATCCCGGGCCCGCCCGGGCGGGTCGGGAAGCAGGGGATCGTCGTGTCGCCGTTGCAGCAGGTCTGGCTGAGACCCCCCTTCACGTCCTGACAGATCATGGCGCTCCCGGTGGGATCCGTCGGATCCTGGACCATCCTCACGCAGGCATTGCCGCTGCACGGCGACCCGCATCCGGCCGCGCCGCACGCGTCGTCCTGGGGATTCACTATGCTGCCGTTCTTCTCGGTGCACGGCTTCGAGCCGCCGGCGCCCGGCGTCATCGTCGGCGCGCTGTTCGGTCTCAGCGGGATCGTGAGCGTCGCCGCCCCCGAGCCCCGCGCCCCTTGCGGGCAGTCGTTCGAGAGCTGGTAGACCCCCGGCGGCTGCGCGTTCGCCACGTTGACGCTGCCGTTCGGTGTGCACGGCTTCCCGCGGTTCGGTCCGTTGTCACAGGTGCCGCTCTGGCAGCGTGGGCAGACCTTGTCGGCCGTGGTCACGAAGACCTCGGACTTGAGGTTGACGATGCTGTCCTCCATGACGCCCGTGTCGAGGTGGAAGGTCCCGCTGACCGGTCCGTCGAAATAGTTCTGCACGCACACGGCGACGCCGCCAGAAATGAGCGGCAGCGGCGGCCCGAAGGTCACCCCGTTGATCGAGCCCGCCCCGGTTGGCCCTGCCGCCTTGCAGACCGGGTTCGTCGTCTCGTCACACTCGGTGAGGCAGTTCTTCAGCTGGGCGTCCTTGATGACCGGGAAGTTGTGCGAGGTGCCGGTCCACCCGTTATCGAGGTCGGTGCCGGTCCCGAGGGTCTTCAGCACGAGCTCGTTCGGCCCGCCGGCAGGATTCGCGGGACAGTCGGTCGACGGCACGGATGCGCAGGCCCCACCGGGCGGCGGGCAGCTTCCCTGAGCGTTGTCCTTGTTCGGCAGGCAACGCAGGAGGAGCGTGTCGGGGTCCTTCCCGCCCGCGGCCGTCGCGATCACCTTCTTGAACTTCTTCTTGCCGATCTTCTTGCCACGCTGGGGCACGACGATCGTCATCGGGTCGCCGCACACGTGATCCGAGCCGCCGAGCACCGGTAGCGGGAGCGTCGCCGAGGGCGGCTTGAAGGTGAAGCCGCTCACCGCCGACGCGGTGCAGCCAGCGACGGGCTCGTTGATGCAGAGGCTGACCGTGAAGGTACACGAATTGTCGCAGGCCTTCTGCTCGACGGTCGTGGCTCCCTTGCCGACGACGGTGCTCGAGTTCGTCGTGCCGTCGACCTCGAAGCCGGCGAAGCAATCGGTCGCCTTCTTCTTGCCGCCCGGCATCACCACTGCCGGGGCGGCGGTGGCGAACGCCAGCGTTGCGAGGGCTGCCGAGAACGCGACGTGACGGAGGTTCATGGCTCCACTCCTTGTCCGCGTGCCGCTAGAGGCTGTGGAATAAGCTGCGCCGACCCGGGCAGGCTGACGGCGCCGGGACCGGGCAGGTCGGCCGTCGGGTCGATGATGGGGTTGTACGTGGGCGGAATGCAGAACACGCTCACTAGCGTCGAGGCGTGTGGCAGGTGATCGACGAGGGACCCGGCGGGGGTGCCCGTCTCGGTGATCGTGGTGGCCCCGGTGTTGCCGAAAGCACCGTTGTGGGCGCTCTGCTGCCGACACGAGGTGAAATTCCCGGTCGTGCAGTCGCTGTCCGACGTGCACGCATGCGGCGGCCGCTCGAACTGGCTCGTCGCCACGTCGTCGAAGCAGTAGGCGCAGAACGCGCGCTGCTGGGCGGAGGTGGAGAACGAGTTCACCGTCTGCGTGCCCGACGAGAGGTTGAATCCGATCGGAAGCTGCCCGATGATCTGGGGCTCCGGCGGCGGACAGTCGTGGCTGGTCGGGTAGGGCCCGTTCGGGAAGTCGGGTCCGGAGTCGCCGGGCGTACACGGCATACCGTCGTTCGGGCCACCCATGCAGACGTTGGTGTCGGGCCGGCAGATCGGACACGGCTGGATGCCATTCGCCGGCTCGTTGTCGATGTCGCCTGTCAGGTAGATCACGGAGGTGAGCGGCAGACTCAACTGCGGCGTGTCGCCCGTCGTGCACGTCGCCGTCCCGACCGCGTTCCGGGCGATGCTGTTGATGACGCACGTGCTCACCGCGGCATTGTTCTGGTTCGGGATCGGAAGGGGCGGCCCGAAGAGGCAGCCAGCGCTCGTGCAGGTCCGCGCGTCAACGCCGGTGTCGGTGTCGGTCGTCGCGGCGAGCACGAGCTTCGTCCCGTTGCAGCACGTCTTGGTGAACGACGTCCCGAGATCCGGGACCTGGTTCGGCAGCGCGACGCCGACCAATCCGCCCCCGAAGTACAGGCCACCGGACGTGAGCGGGCCGCGGCACGTGCCGCCGTCGATGCACTCGGCGTCCGTGGTGCAGTCGTTGCCGCAGTTGGACGGCAGTACGCACTGCACGCACTTCGACGGCATCAGCGAGCCCGTCTGGAGGCTGCTCGGCGCTGACGTCGTGAACTTGAGCTGCGTCGGGTCCGGCGTGCCGCAGGCGCAGGCGCTCGCCGTCTCGCACTGGCACGACTCGTTGCAGATCTGACCCGCGCCGCAGCCCGTGCCGCACGGCGGATCGCATTGCTCGACGCCGGCGTGAACGAAGCCGTCGCCGCATGCCGCAAGCTTGCACGCGTTCGTACACCCGTCGGTATTGTCGGTATTGCCGTCGTCACATTCCTCGTCGCCCTCGCGTACGCCGTTGCCGCACATGGGGATCGTCGTCGTGGTGGTCGAAGGCGAAGTCGTGGTCGTGGTCGTCGTCGAGCACTGACCGGCCTGCGGCTTGCACATGAGCGTGACCGTGTCGGAGTCCTTGCGAGACGGCTTTCCCTTCGTCTTGGCCATGACCTTCACGATGCACGTCCGTTCGGCCGTTCCGTGCTTCTTGGTCTTGACCTTGACCCCGACGGAGCCGCCGCACGCGGAGTCCGTCCCCGAGCGCGACGCCTTCTTCAGCTTCTTTCCGCAAGCGGTCCCCTTTTCGCTCTTGATCTCTCCAGCATCGCAACCGGACTGCGAGAGGTTGAGGCAGAGGGCGAGATTGAACGTGCACTTCTTGTTCTGCGCCTCGGCGCAGAGCGTCGCCCCGTCGGCGACATACCCGCTCGCCTGATCGTTCACACCGACGAGGCATTCGTCGGCGCTCTGTGCGCTGCTGCGCGGAGCGGCGGCGAGCAACACCGCGGCAAACGAGGCGAGGGCGATGATCGCGCACACCGATGTACGGAGGTTCCCTTCGCGTCGGGCCATTGCGCGCCTCCTTGCTCGCGGTGCGTTTCGGCGCCCGCGTTATCAGATCATTAGAGAGAGCGTCAATATGAGCCGGCGGCGCCTCGGTGCATCGAATCTGCACGTCTATGCCGCACCGCTCCATGGGCCGCAGCGCCGCCGGACGGACGCACGGCAACCCCGCGCGGGCGAGCGCGGCAAGAAAAGCGTGCCGGACCGTCTCGCGGGCGGACGGCCCGACCCGGGAAGGTCCCCGCTCAGGGCAGGAACTTCGACGTGCCGGGCAGCGACACGGCGCCTGGTCCGGGCAGCTCGCCCGACGGGTCGACGATCGGGTCGTAGGACGGCGGGATGCAGAAGACGCTCACCAGCGTGGCGTTGTGGTCCGCCCCGTCCGCGATGCAGGCGTTGGGCGGCGTTCCCGTCTCGGTGACTGTGGTGGCGAACGTGTTCCGGAACGCCCCGTTGCTCTGCTGCTGGCACGAGGTGAAGCTGCCGTTCGTGCAGTCCGTGTCCGCCGTGCACGTGTGCGGCGGGTTCTCGAAGGAGATGGTGATGTCCGGGTCGAAGCAGTAGCCGCAGAAGACGCGGGCCTGCCCGGAGCTCGAGAACGCTGTCTTCGTCTGCGTCTCCGTCGACAGCCCGAAGTCGACGGGCAGGCAGCCGATGAACGAACCATTGGCGGCCGGACAGCCCGACACGAGCTGGCCGTTCGGCGCATTGGGCGGCGGGCAGTCATGGCTGGTCGGGTAGGAGCCGTTGAGCGCGCTCGTCTCCGGCGTGCAGGCCATGCCGTTGCGGGGGCCGCCCATGCAGGTGCCGCTCGCACACATGCCCGGGGTGCCGCCGACACAGGACGAGCACACCCGCACGGGCTCGAGCGAGCCCGTGAGGTAGATCTGCGAGTCGAGCGGGAGCGTCAGGCTGTTGACGCTGCCGGTGCTGCACACCGCACTCCCGGTGCCCGCTCCCGGGCGGTTGGCGATGAAGTTGACGACGCAGGTGCCGGTGGCGGTGTTGCTCGGGTTGGGGATGGCGAGCGGCGCGCCGAAGAGGCAGCCGGGACTCGTACAGTGGCGCTGCCCGTAGGTCGCGGTGCCCGTCGGCGTGGGGCAGCCGCCGGGCACGTCGGCCGCCGTGGTCGCGGTCAGATCGGGGTTGCCGGCGGTGCAGGAGGCGACCATGCTGTAGGAGAGGCCGAGGTCGGGGATGGTGCCCGGGAGGCCGATACCGGCCGGCCGGCCGGCGCCGAAGTAGAGGCCCGTGCAGTCGAGGTGCCCGAGGCAGACGCCGCCGCCCGTGCAGTCGGCATCGGTCGTGCAGGGGGTGCCGTTGTTCGTCCCCTGTACGCACACCGCCGGGCTCACGCTGCCGGGCGGGTTGGTGCCGCACCCGGAGCTCGCGGTCGTGAACGACAACAGCGAGGGGAGACTCCCGCAACAGTTGCACGCTCCCTGCATCGTCGTCGTCGTGCTGCCCGTGGAGATCGTCGTCGTCGTGGTGGTGCTCGGGCACGGGGTACCCGTCGGCTCGCAGACGAGCGTCACCGTGTCGGAGTCCTTGCGAGCCGGCGTTCCCTTCGTCTTGGCCCTGACCTTCGCGACGCACGTCCGTTCGGCCGTTCCGTGCTTCTTGGTCTTGACCTTGACCCCGACGAAGCTGCCGCACGCGGAGTCCGTCCCCGAGCGCGGCGCCTTCTTCAGCTTCCTTCCGCAAGCGGTCCCCTTTTCGGTCTTGATCTCCCCAGCATCGCAACCGGACTGCGAGAGGTTGAGGCAGAGGGCGAGATTGAACGTGCACTTCTTGTTCTGCGCCTCGGCGCAGAGCGTCGCCCCGTCGGCGACGTAACCGCTCGCCTGATCCTTCACGCCGACGAGGCATTCGTCGGAGCTCTGTGCGCTGCTGCGCGGAGCGGCGGCGAGCAACACCGCGGCAAACGAGGCGAGGGCGATGATCGCGTACACCGATGCACGGAGGTTCCCTTCGCGTAGGGCCATCGCGCTTTCCTCCTCGCGGTCCGGCTAGCAGGGAAGCACTCCGCAGGTCAATACGACCTGCGAGCGACGACTTGCGAGCACGGGTGCGCGGGCCGGCCGGGTTGACGTCGTCCCGCGATGGATCACGGTTTCGGCCGGTTTCCTCCGCGGTGCTGCCTGCCCGTGGCGGCGGGTTTTCCCCGATACTCCTTCAAGGCCTCCCTACCCATAGGGTCCCTAGCTCCGGAGAACACGGTATTGACGAATCCGTCAGCTCTCCGGTCTAGTATTAGGTGTAGCGTATTACTCGATCGAAAGGAGGTTGGCATGACTGGTCTCGTTAGGTGGCTGCCCGTCAGGAGGCTCCTCGCAGTCGCTACCGGCACCCTTCTCGGTGTCGTTCTCATGCCGGCGGCTGGGCTGTGGGTTGTCGCCCTCTCGCCGGGGTCTGCTTACGCGCAGTGTAACTGCTGCGGTCAGCTGCCCTCGCTGTTCTCGTTCACGACCGGGTCGACCGGCTGCGGGACGAACCCGCCGGGCAACGTGAGCCCGGCGCAGTGCGTGCAGGGAACGAACAACGGGACGGCCTGCACGACGGACGGGAACTGCACCGGCGGCGGCGTCTGCCGCGGGCACCTCGACTGCACCGGCCTCTACTTCGGCGGCGGCCAGCCCTCCGGGGTCAACCTCCCCGCCACGATCCCCGACCGCGGCCTCTCCTACAGCAAGGTCACGTCGTGCTCGGGGTGCCCGGCGACCAACCCCGTCCTCAGTCCCGCGCTCGCCGCCGACGTCCCCGCCGGCTGCAGCACGCCCGCGGGCACCCCAACCTTCGGGATGCGCCACTGCACGAGTCCCGGCTGCCTCTTCGGCGCACCCCTCGCCATCCCGAACCCGGCCAACACCGCCACCGGTACCTGTGTCCTCAATGTCATCGCGAACCGGACGGGCGTCGGTACCGGCAGCGTCACGTGCAGCACGGGCGCCCTCAACAGCTTGACCCTCCCGCTCGACTCGCAGATCTACCTGACCGGCGGCATCGAACCGGTCCGCACCTGCTCCATCTGCTCCGGCGGCACCCCGGGCGTGTGCGGGAGCGGCACCTGCATGGGCGGCCCGCGCAACGGCCTGACCTGCACGCCGGAGACGAGCGCGCTCAACGGCTCCTATCCGACGAGCCACGACTGCCCGCCGCCGGGCGGGGCCTCCTCCGGCTGTTCCCCTGGCTCCTCCACCTCGTTCATCGGCTGCCTGCCCGTCCCCTTCGGCCTGACGAGCGGGACGCAGACGAAGACCTCCTTCGCCACGGGGGCGCAGGCCCGCGTCTTCTGCGGCTTCTGCTTCGACGCGACCCTCACGCAGGCCTTCGAGAACCCGCCGCACTCATGCACGGCGGATGGGCAGTGCACGAACGGGAACTTCCGCTCGTGCCGGCAGCACAGCAACGGGGCGTTCCGGAACAACGCCGCCACGACCATCACCGAGACGGGCACGTCGCCGGGTGTCTGCATCGGCGACGGCCTGAATCATGCGGCGACGCTGGTGAGCGTCTTCTGCATCCCGCCGTCGTACAATACGATCGTCGACCCGTCGGGCGAGATACCCGGTCCCGGCGCCGTCTCGCTGCCCGGCACGTCGAAGTTCATCCCCTGAGTCGCCGTCGGAACGGGGGGAGCCTGCCGCCTGGCGGGCTCCCCGACGGCGCCAGGACGTGACCCGACTCTGTCCGAGGACCGCCGTTTGGGACTTGGGCGACCTCGGCGGCGCGATCGCGGACCTGACCGTTGTCACTCGTCTCATTGGCGGGCGTGGAACAACCGCGGCTGGGCCCGCCAGGCGAAGGGCGACGTGGTGGGGGCGATCGCCGACTACACCCAGGCGCTCCAGGTGACGCCGCGCGACCTTCCCGGGTCGCCCGCAGATCGAGCGGAATCTCGCACTGGTGCGCGCCCTCGCGGCGGTCGCCCGCTGACGAACGGTGCTAGGATGCGGCACCCTTGGCGCGCAACTCCTCGTCGATCACCTCCTTGAACTTCTCGAAGGGCTGCGCACCCGAGAGGAGCCGGCCGTTGATGAAGAAGGCCGGGGTCCCGTTGATGCCCAGCTTCGCGGCCTCCGACAGGTCCTTGTCGATGGCCGCGCTGAAGGGCTTCTGGGTGAGGCAATCCTCGAACTTGGCCGGATCGAGGCCGACGTCCTTCGCGTACTCCTTCAGCTGCTCCTCGCCCAGCGCGGACTGATTGGCGAACAGCTTGGCATGGTACTCCCAGAACTTGCCCTGCGCGTTGGCGCAGCTCGCGGCCTCGGCCGCCGGACGCGCCTGCGGGTGGATCGGCAGCGGGAAGTCGCGGAATACGAGCCGCACCTTGTTGCCGTACACGTGCATGACCTGGTCGACCACGCCTTCGGCGCGCTGGCAGAAGGGGCACTGGTAGTCGGAGAACTCGATGATGGTGACCGGCGCCTTCGCGCCGCCGCCCTTCTCGGGCCGGCCGGCGGTCGCCACCTCGAACGCCGGCGGCCGCAGCATGATCGTCGTCTTGTGCTTCTGCTTCAGCTCCTCGACGAAGGCCGCGCGCCGCTGCTCGAGCCGCTGCTGCTTGAGGTACTGGACGATGCGCGGTTTCACCTGATCGAGTGTCTGGCCGGCGAGCTGCGCCTTGTTGGCGTCGTAGACGTTCTGGACCTCCTGGTCCGTCGGGTCCGTCACCTTGGCGTCGATCTCCTGCGC
>VBKJ01000214.1 GCA_005879795.1 Deltaproteobacteria bacterium | reverse complement strand
CTGCCGACGCCCGCCAGGGACCCGACGACGCCTCCGATGAGACCCCACCGGCGCTCTCGCCGCGCGCTCACGCCCGCGAGCCGCTCGAGCGGAAAATCGGCTGCACGACTTGCCCGCTCCATGCCGGCTACCTCCGTTCGCTGCGCCCCTTCACCCGGGGCCCTCGCTCAGGTCCCCGAGGCGCTTCCCCTTCTGGGCTCGCGCCCGGGCTCTCTCGACGACCTCCGCCGGCACCGGATCCGTCTTCGCCATGCCGAAGCGGAGGAGCGACGGCACGAAGAGGCGGAGGAAGCGCGCCACGAGCAGCATCGGGTTCCGCTTGGGGACGGTCATCTCGTAGCGGCGCTTCTCGATCGCCTCGAAGATCGCCGCGGTCACGATCTCGGGCGGATACTTCTTGCCGTCGTACCAGACCGGCTCGTCCTCCTTGCGCCAGATCTCGGTGTCGATCGGCCCCGGGTTCACGATCGCCACGTGGATGTTCGAGCCGGCGAGGTCGCTCCAGAGCCCCTCGCTGAAGGCGTTCATCGCGGCCTTGGAGGCGGCGTACATCGCCTCGCGCGGCGGAGAGACCTTGGCGGCGAAGGAGGAGACGTTGACGATGGTGCCGCCGCCCTGGCGGAGCATGTGCGGGATGGCGGCCATCGTGGTCCACACGCAGGAGAGGAAGTTGACGCGCATCACCAGCTCCGCCTCGTCGGCGGACATGTGGTAGAACTGCTTGTGCTTGGAGATGGCCGCGTTGTTGACCAGGATGTCGAGGCGGCCATGGCGGGCGGCGGTCTCGTCGACCACGTGCTCGGCGAAGGCGCGCTCGCCGAGGTCGCCGGCGAGGTAGTCGGACGCAGGGGAGTGCCGGCGGCACTCGGCGATCAGCTCGTGGAGCAGCGCCTCGCGGCGCGCCACCGCCATGACCACCGCGCCGCGGCGGGCGAAGACGCGGGCGGTCACGTGGCCGATGCCGGAGGAGGCGCCGGTCACGAGCACGAACTTGCCGCGGTAATCGGCGGGCATCGCGGGCCCTCAGCAAGCACCCTCGCGCCGCGGCGTCAAGGTCGGCGGCGCGGGGGCAGGTGGGTCAGAACCGACCTCACTACCGGCGCGTGACTTGCCCGCCCAGCCGCTCGCGCAGGGCGCGCTTGACGATCTTCCCGCTCGCCGTGCGCGGGAAGTCGGCCACCACCTCGAGGCGCTCGGGCAGCTTGCGGCGCGAGAGGCCGCGCGCCGTGAGGTGCTCCCCCACCTCGGCCAGGGTGGGCGGCCGGGCGCCCGGCCGCAGGCGCAGCACCGCGCACGCGATCTCGCCCGCCACGGCGTCCGGCACGGCGACGACCGCGACCTCGGCGACGGCCGGGTGGGCCGCCAGCAGGTCTTCCAGCTCGCGGGCGCTGACGTTCTCGCCCTTGCGGATGATGATGTCCTTCCGCCGCCCGGTGACGCGGAGGTAGCCCTCGGCGTCGAGCGTGCCGAGGTCGCCGGTGCGGAACCAGCCGTCGGCGGTGAAGGCGTCGGCGTTGAGCGCCGGGTTGCGATAGCCGAGGAAACACTCGGGGCCGCGCGCGAGGATCTCGCCCTCGCCCCCCGGACCCGCCCCGGCGCCAGCCTCGTCGACCACGCGGACCTCGTTCGCGCCGACGGCCCGCCCCTCGCTGTCGATGCGGCGCTCCGGCGGGTCGTCGGGGCCGGTCGTGGTCACGGTGGGGAACTCGGTCGAGCCGTAGACGCGCTTGGCGATGCAGCCGAGGCGCGCGGCCGCCTCGCGCACGAGCGCCGGGTCGACGTCGGCGCCGCCGCAGGAGAAGAGGCGGAGGCTCGTGCGCGCGCCGGGCGCGCCCACCGCCAGGTCGCGCAGGAAGGTCGGCGGGCCGACCATGTAGGTCACGCGCTCGGCCGCGATCAGGGCGCGGGCGGCGCCGGCCTCCCAGCGGTCCATGAGCACCGCGGTCGTGCCGAAGACCGCAGGCACGAGGAGCGCGTGCACGATGCCGGAGATGTGCGTGAGCGGGGACGGCATGAGCACGGTGTCCGCGGCGGTGATGCCGTGCACGGGGCCCAGGCTCCGGGCCTCGGCAAGGAGCGTGTCGTGCGAGTGGAGCACGCCCTTCGCGTCGGCGGTGGTGCCCGAGGTGTAGATGAGGAGCGCGATCGCGCCGGCGTCGGCGGCCGGCGGACCGGGCGGGGTCGCGGCGACCTCGGCGTAGGCGAGGGCGCCGTCCGCCGGCTGGTCGCGCACCACGACCACGTGCTCGAGCGCGGGCAGCCCGGGCCGCAGCTCCCGCACCAGCGCAAGGTGGTCGCAGTCCCGGTAGCGGCCGGGGACGAAGAAGACGCGGGCCCCCGCCTCGGCGAGGATGAAGCCCAGCTCCCGCCGCCGGTAGATGGGCAGGACGGGGTTCGCGACCGCGCCGAGACGCACCGCGGCGAGGAGGACGACCAGCGTCTCGGTCCAGTTCGGGAGCTGGAAGGCGACCACGTCGCCGGGGCGGACGCCGCGCGCCGCGAGGCCGCCCGCCAGACGCTCGGCTCGGGCGGCGAGCATCGCGAAGCTGGTGCGCTCGGCCCCCTCGACGACCGCAGCCTTGGCGCCGGCGCGGGCGGCGGTGGCGGCGAAGGCCGCCCAGAGCGGCTCCCCACGCCACTGGCCGGCCTCCCGGTAGCCGTCGGCGAGCGGCGGACGATGGGTCGGAACGAGGGCGCTCAGGCCCACCTCACGGTGACGATGTCATCGCCCAGCGTGCCGCCCGCTTCTCCCCCATACGGGTGAGCTCTCGCGCCCGTCAAGCACGCCGTCCGCGGGCCCTCGCCGTGCATCTCGCGCTCTATTGACGCCGCGGCCCGAGCCGTGGTGTGTAGCGAATTGATTGCGTGAGACTCGCCATGGCGGGGGGCGCAGTCGGCACCTGGCTGCGCTCGCCGCGACCGTCGCCGCCGTGGTCGCCCTACCCGGCAGTGCGCGCGCGCTCGTCGTCAAGGACAACCTCTTCGGCGTGAAGGCGATGAGCGCGAGCGAGGTGTGGGCGGTCGGCAACTTCGGCTCCATCTACCACACTGCCGACGCCGGCAAGACCTGGGAGGCGCGCGAGAGCGGCACCAAGGTCCCGCTCTTCGCCGTCGACTTCGCCGACGCCGCCCACGGCTGGATCGTCGGCAAGTCCTCCACGATCCTCGCCACCGCCGACGGCGGCAAGACGTGGAAGCCCGAGAAGAGCGCCATCCCGCCCGAGAAGCACCTCTTCAACCTGAACGCGATCGACGCCAGGACCGTGTGGGTGGTGGGCGACTGGGGCGCGATGGCGACCACCCACGACGGCGGCGTCACCTGGGTGGACCGCTCGCTCGCCGAGGACGTCGTCCTCTACGCGGTGTCGTTCCCCGACGCGCAGCACGGCTTCGTCGCGGGCGAGTTCGGCACGTTGCTCGCCACCGCCGACGGCGGGCAGAGCTGGGAGAAGCGCCAGGTCGGCACGGAGAAGACGCTCTTCGGAGTGAGCTTCGCCACACCCGAGAAGGGCTGGGCGGTCGGCATCGACGGGCTCATCCTGCGCACGCGGGACGGCGGGCAGACCTGGGAGGTGCAGCACGGCGCCAGGGAGCTCGGGTCGCTCGAGGAGCTCGGCTTCCTCGAGACGCTCAAGAACCCCGGCCTCTACGGCGTGAGCATGGCCGGGCAGTACGGCGTGGTCGTGGGGGACACCGGCACCCTGATGACGACCGCGGATGGCGGCGAGAACTGGACGGCGCGCGAGCTGCCCGAGAAGCAGCGGCTGGTGTGGCTGCGCGGCGTGAGCCTGCTTCCCGGCGGGAGCGCGGGCTTCGCGGTCGGCGCCGGGGGCTTCATGGCCCCCATCGACCATGGCGAGATCGTCCTCCCAGCCAACGGCCGGCGCGCGGCCGCGGGGCTCTGAGCGCGCATGTTCTCGCGCAGGACCATCGAGGCGTATCTCTTCTTCCTGCTGCGGCACCGGCTGGCCGCCTCCCTCGTGGTCGCGGCCGCCACCGTCGTCCTCGCCGCCTTCATGGTGACGCGGATGCACATCTTCACCAGCTTCTTCGACCTCTACCCGCCGAGTCACCCCTACATCAAGCTCTACACGCAGTACCGGGGCATGTTCGGCACGGCGAACACCCTCCTCCTCGTCGTCGAGGTGAAGAACGGGACGATCTTCGACGACCCGGCGACGGTGCAGAAGGTCGACCGCATCACGGTGGCGCTCCTGCACGACATCCCGGGCGTGAACGGCGAGCAGGTGTTCTCGATCACGCACCCGAAGATCAAGACCACGCTCACCGCCGGCTCGGGCATCAAGGTCGTGCCGCTCATGTACCCGCGCGTGCCGGAGAACAAGGAGGACCTCGAGTTCCTGAAGCTCAAGGTCTACACGACCGAGGGCGTGAAGGGCCTCTTCGTGTCCGACGACGACAAGGCGACGCTCATCGTCGCGGGCTTCTGGGAGGAGTACTTCGACCTGCCGACGATGTGGGCGAAGATCCAGGAGATCGTCCACCAGGAGGAGGACGAGAACACGAAGATCTCCGTGAGCGGCTTCCCGATCCTCTACGCCTACTTCCTCGAGATCATGCCGAAGATGGTGAACGTGCTCGCCGCCTCGATCGTCATGATCCTGCTCATCCTCTGGGTCGAGTTCCGGAGCTGGCAGGGCGTGGTGATCCCGGCCTTCAGCGGTACGCTCTCCGCCGTCTGGGGGCTCGGCTTCGGCGGCTTCTGCAACTGGCTGAGTCAGTACGTGCCGTGGCTCCCCGCGCTCAGCCTCGACCCCCTCGTGCTCGTGATTCCGCTCCTCATCTCGGCGCGCGCCCACTCGCACTCGGTGCAGTCGATGGAGCGCTACCACGAGGAGTACCACCGCCTCCGCGACCGCGACCAGGCGATCGTCAAGTCGTACACCGAGATCTACGCCCCCGCGATGGTCTCGATCCTGGCCGACGGGCTCGCCATCCTGACGCTCCTCGTGGCGCGCATCCCGATCATCTGGAAGCTCGCCATCCTGTGCTCGTTCTGGATCATCTCGATCTTCATCAGCGTGGTGACGCTTCACCCGATCATCCTCTCCTTCACGCCGCCGCCCGCCGAGGAGCACCGCTCCGGCCGCACGCCGCTCGAGCGCGTCATGTCGTGGATGATGGTGGTGGCGATCGCGTGGCTCCTCTGGCTCTACGACTACATCCCGGGCTGGCCGGTCGCGGCGATGTTCGCCCTGACCGTGGCTGGGCTCGTCTCCGACCTGCTCCTCGGGATCGCGCTGCCCGGGTACGGCGACGTGGGCTTCGCCATCGCCCGCTTCACCGACGTCTTCGGCGCCGTCTTCGGCCGCCTCTACCTCGCCATCGAGCACGGGCTCATCTGGCTCGCGAGCGGCCGGCGGCGGCCGGCGATGGCGGTCGGGCTGGTCTCGCTGCTCTCCTTCGGGCTCTACTTCCAGCACCTCCTCAAGGTGGGCGACACCACGCCCGGCGCCGCGCTCCTCTACCCGAAGCACCCCTACAACATCGCCTTCCGCAAGGTGAACGAGAAGTTCCTCGGCGCGAGCCAGCTGGTCATCATCGCGGAGGGGAACGCGTACTGCACCGTGAAGGGCGAGCCATGCGAGGGCCCGGACTGCCGGCGCTGCTTCCCTGAGCAGGAGGGGCAGTGCGGCGCGGAGAAGTGCGTGCAGCGCGAGGGCGCGATCGAGAACGCCGCGACGCTCAACGAGCTCGACCTCTTCGCGCGCTACATGGCCGAGCGTCCCGAGGTGGGCGGCACGGTGACCGCCACCACGCTCCTCAAGAAGATCTTCCGCACCTTCCACGAGGGCGATCCGAAGTGGGAGATCCTTCCCACCCGCGACGACCACGTGGGCCAGCTCTTCTTCCTCCTCACCTCGGGCACGCGGCGCGGCGAGATGGACCGCTTCTTCGACATCGGTTACACGAACGCGACCATCGCGGTCTTCTACAAGGACTACACCCACGAGACGATCGAGCGCTCGATCGCGCGCGCCAAGGAGTACATCGCGGCGCACGGGGCGGAGGCCACCAACGTCCGCTACCGGCTGGCGGGCGGGCTGATCGGCATCCTCGCGGCGGTCAACGAGGAGGTGGAGTGGTCCTACCGCGTGAACCTGGCCCTCATCCTGATCGTGGTCTTCCTGCTCTCCTACGCGACTTACGTGTCGGTGGTGGGTGCGCTCATCGTCATGCTGCCGTCGCTCGTGGCGCAGCCGCTCTCCGAGGCGGTCATGTACCTCTTCGGCATCGACATGAACATCAACTCGCTGCCGGTGGCGGCGGTCGGCATCGGCATCGGGATCGACTACGGCTACTACGTGCTCTCGCGCATCGTCGAGGAGCTGTGCGCGGGCGAGGGCTTCGACGTGGCCATCCGGCGTATGTTCGAGACCACGGGGAAGACTGTGCTCTTCACCGGCGTCTCGCTCACCGCGAGCATCATCTTCTGGGTCTTCTTCCCCATGAAGTTCCAGGCCGACATGGCGCTCCTGCTGGTCCTGCTGCTCGGCTTCCACCTGATGGGCGCGCTCATGTTCATCCCGCCGATGGTCTCCCTCTTCAAGCCGCGCTTCGCGATCAAGTACGCCGAGGAGCGGCAGCGCATCCGCGCGGAGGCAGCGGCGGCCGAGGAAGCCCGCTCGGCGCGCGTGGGCGCCGTAGGCGGATGACGTTCATCCCCGCGCGATGAGGAGGGCTCCGTCGATGCAGAGCAGCTTGGTGGGTCTGGCGCTCGGGCTGGCGCTGGGGCTCGGGATCGTGCCCGCCGCGAGGGTGGCGGCGGTCGAGTCCGGGACGATGATCGACCAGTCGAACGCGGACGAGGTGAAGGACCTTCTGCCGCCCGAGATCTACAAGCACTTCAAGAACGGCGATTACATGAACAAGCTGGTCGACTTCCCGAACTCGAAATGGGCGTGGGACGACGGGTTCGACGAGGCGACCAAGTGGAATGCCGAGCACCTGGTGCTCGACGAGCACAAGTCGCCGATCGACAAGGCCACCGGCAAGCGGCCCGAGTACATCCGCGGGCTGCCCTTCCCGAACATCGACCCCAAGGATCCCGACGCCGGCTACAAGGCGCTCTGGAACCTCGACTACGCCTACTACACCGGCGGCAACAGCCACAACTGGACGCTGCTCAACTGGGTGAGCCGCTCCGGCATCGACCGCTCGTCGGTGCAGGACGTCTACTTCCTCTACTACGACGGCCAGCCACGCCACTACTCGCCGCCCAAGAACCCGGAGAACTTCCTCTTCCAGTTCCTCGCCGCGACCACCAGCCCCGCCGACCTGCAAGGGACGGCGGCCCTCGGCTACCGCTTCAAGGACCCGACCAAGCGCGATCTGTCGTGGGCCTACGTGCCGGCGCTCCGCCGCGTGCGCGCCATCTCGCCGGCCAACCGCTCCGACGGCTTCCTCGGCTCCGACATGAGCCAGGACGATGGCTTCTTCTTCGACGGCAAGCCCGAGGACTTCGAGTGGAAGGTCGTCGACCACAAGGAGGCCCTGCGTTTCGTCGACCCCGACAGCATTGCGGGCAAGGTGAAGGAGCGGGAGCTGCCCGGCGGCGGCTGGCGCACGGTGGCCATCAACAACGACCGCACGGTCGGCTACATGGTGAAGGGCTGGAAGGGCGTGCCGTGGGCGCCGGTGGCGGCCGCCGTGGCGAAGCGGAAGTTCTGGGTCCTGGAGGGCGTGCCGAAGGACAAGTACTACCTCTACGGCAAGATGGAGCTGTGGATCGACGACACGACCTGGGCGGGCGCCTGGAACCGCAAGTTCTCGTGGCGGGGCGAGCTCCTGAACACCCTGCAGGTCCTCGGCTACGCGACCTATCAGTGGAACGACAAGGAGCGCTGGTGGGGCGCGACCATGTCCTTCCAGCTGGCCGAGAACATCAAGCAGGACCGCGCCACCGCGGCGGGCATGAACGGGCCGGGGGCGGATCCGCCGAACGACCGGCGGGTGCCGCTGGATCCGGGGTTCTTCGACTACCAGACGCTGTCGCGGTTCGGGAAGTAAGGCGAGCAGGAGGGCCGTCATGCGGGTACGCGCGAGGTGGTACGTCGTCGGGCTCCTGATGGTCGCTGTCGCTGCGCGCGAGCCGCGGCCGGCGTACGCCGAGGGTGACAGGACAGCGACGTTGCGACGCGCGGTCTCCAACGTCCTCCTCGGACCCCTCGACGTTGCGCTGAGTCCCGTCGTCACCGTGCAGGCGCTCGACGCCAATGCCAGGGCGGCCGGCTATCCCTGGCCGGCCACCGCCGCCCTCGAACTGCTCGGCGGCGGGGGCTGGTTCTTCCCGCTCACCGCCGTCACAGGCGTCTTCCGCATGTGGAGTGGATTCGCAGAGATGCCCGTCGGCCTGGCCCTGCTCGTCAGCAAGAGCTTCACCAACTGGGAGCCGGGCGCGTTCTTCGAGGTTCGCGAGGAGCCGGCGTTGGTGAGTTGGCCGAACCTCGTGATCCCGGTCAAGTTCGGCGTCAACTACTTCGGAGGGCAGCGCTAGCTAGCTGACGGGCGCGAGCCAGCGGTCCGGCCCCGCGCCTGCGCCGTCCGGACGCTTGACGCATCCGGTTGTCTTCCCCGACAGAGAAGACTCCCCGCCGAGCCTTGATCCACATGCATGGTCTTCCCGGCTGGTGGGGGTCGGCGGGCAACCTGGGAATCTTCGGCTGGCTCGCCGGCAGCGTGCCTGTTGGCCGAGACGGCGTGGCAGCGGGAACACTCGTGATCTTCTCGCTCCCGGACGTGAGACGCGAGTTTGGCGCGCCCGGCTGGGAGCTGATCGCGATCCTCCTGGTGATGGCGTGCGATCTGACGTTCAACGGCGCGAGACTGTGGCCGCACGTGCGCGAGTCGCGGCTCGTCGCCGACCAGCGTCTCCGACTCGAGCGCCACGATGGCAGCCGAAGCGTCCAGGGTGCCCCCTGAGCGCAACGCTTTCGGCGTAGTCCGCCCCGGACGCTTGACGCGTCCCAGCCTCTTCGCGGAGAACGGGGCGCGATGGACTTCCGGTTGAGCGAGGCGGAAGCGCGCTTCCAGCGCGAGGTGCACGACTGGCTGGTCGCGAACCTGCCCGGGGGGTGGGGGACGTCCGCGTACCGGAAGCCCGAGGAGCCGGCGGAGAAGGTGCGGTTCGCGCGCTGGTGGCAGGGGAAGCTGCACGAGGGGGGGTGGGCCGGGCTCCACTGGCCGCGCGAGTACGGGGGACGCGGCGCCACGCCGATCGAGCAGTTCCTCTTCGCCGAGGAGTACACGCGCACGGGCGCCCCCAGCATGATCGACATCGGGGTGGGACCCGCGCTGGTCGGGCCGACCCTCATCCACCACGGCACCGAGCAGCAGAAGCGGCGCTTCCTGCGGCCCATCCTGACCGGCGAAGAGGTGTGGTGCCAGGGGTTCTCGGAGCCGAACGCGGGCTCCGACCTGGCCGCGTGCCGGACGCGGGCGGAGCTCCGCGGCCAGGTCTTCCACGTCACCGGGCAGAAGATCTGGACCAGCTACGCCCGCTTCGCCGACTGGTGCATCCTGGTCGTGCGCACCGACGTCCACGCTCCCAAGCACCAGGGGCTCAGCTTCCTGCTCGTCGACATGAAGAGTCCGGGGATCACCATCCGCCCGCTGGTCGAGATGACGGGGGTCGCCTGGTTCAACGAGGTCTTCTTCGACGACGTGCAGGTGCCGCCCGAGCACATGGTGGGCGCGCTGAACCAGGGCTGGCAGATCGCGATCACCACCCTCGCGCACGAGCGGGGCGGCTCCGCCCCGCACGCCCGCCTGGCGGGAGAGATGCGCGACGTCCTCGAGCTGGCCCGCCGCCTGCGGACGACCCGCGACCCGCGCTTCCGCCAGCGCCTCGCGCACAGCTTCATCGAGACCGAGATCCTGCGTCTCCTCGCCTACAAGCAGGTGACCGATCTCATGCGCGAGGGGCACCCGGGCCCCGAGGGCTCCTACCTGAAGCTCGTGTGGAGCGAGACCGATCAGCACATGAAGGAGCTGGCGATCGAGCTGGAGGGGCCATACGGCGCGCTCGCGCGCGGCGCGCCGCAGGCGATCGAGGGCGGGCGCTGGGAGTACGAGTACCTCTGGTCGCGCGCCGCGACCATCTACGCCGGGACCTCCGAGGTGCAGCGCAACGTGATCGCGCAGCGCGTGCTCGGCCTCCCGCGAGGGACGTGATGGCCGACGCGATCCCGATCATCGACGTGTGGACGCAGCACATCTCGGGCACGCCGCCCGGCGCGAACCCCGAGGGCGAGAACGTCTTCCGCAACTACGGCATGCTCGAGGTCTTCCACCACGGCACCGACCTGGCGAAGATGATCGACGCCATGGACCGTGCCGGCGTGCGCACGGCGCTCATGGCGGGCGACAACGAGGCGGTCGCGAAGGCGCAGCAGCGCCATCCCGGGCGCATCTTCGGCCAGTACCACGCGAGCCCGATCCACATCATGGAGGCCGTGCGCGAGCTCGAGCACTACGTGCGCAACTGCGGCTTCGTGGCGCTCCGCATCGAGCCCTTCATGTGGCGGAAGCCGCCCACCGACCGCGTCTACTACCCGCTCTACGCCAAGGCGGCCGAGCTGGGCGTCGCCTTCCAGACCCAGGTCGGCCACACCGGGCCGCTCTATCCCTCGGAGACCGGCCGCCCGCTCTACATCGACGAGGTGGCGCTCGACTTCCCCGAGCTGCGCATCGTGTGCGGCCACCTCGGCTGGCCCTGGACCGACGAGATGATCGCCGTCGCGTGGAAGCACAAGAACGTGTGGATCGACACCTCCGCGCACGTGCCGAAGCACTACCCGCCGGCCTTCGTCCACTTCATGAAGACCTTCGGCAAGGACAAGGTCTGCTTCGCGACCGACTACCCGCTCCTCCAGTGGGAGCGCGTCCTGGGCGAGGTGGAGGGGCTCGGGCTCTCCCCGGACGTGAAGCAGCGCTTCCTCCACGACAACGCCGCCAGGGCGTTCAACTTGAAGGGGTGACGATGGCGGAGCCGCTCCTCTTCCGGGTCGAGAACGGCGTGGGCTGGATCGTCCTCAACCGGCCCGAGGCGCGCAACGCCATGAACGCCGAGATGCGGCAGCTCTACCTCGATGCGCTCGCGCGCTCGGCGGAGGACGCGAGCGTGCGGGCCGTGGTGCTGACGGGGACCGGCAAGGGGTTCTGCACCGGCGCCGACCTCTCCGGCTCGCGCGCGGCGACGGGCGCGGCCGCGCCGTCGCATCCGGGCGCCACGCGCGACGCCATGCGCCCGAGCCAGCGCGTGATCCGCGCCCTCTGGGATCTCGAGAAGCCGGTCGTCGCCGGCGTGAACGGGGTGGCCGCCGGGCTGGGCGCCCATCTCGCCTACGCCTGCGACCTGGTCATCGCGGCCGACGACGCGCGCTTCATCGAGGTGTTCGTCCGCCGCGGCATCGCGCTCGACGCGGGCGGGGGCTTCCTCCTCCCGCGGCACGTGGGCCTCCACAAGGCGAAGGAGCTCGTCTTCCTCGGCGACGAGCTCTCGGCGGCCGACGCCGAACGCCTCGGCCTGGTGAACAAGGTGGTGCCGGCGGCGGAGCTCGAGGCGACGTGCCGCGCCTGGGCCGAGCGTCTCGCCCAGGGCCCCACCTTCGCGATCGGGCTCTCGAAGCGGCTCTTGAACCGCTCGCTGCAGGCCGACCTGGACGCGCTCTTCGCCGAGGAGGCCTTCACGCAGGCGCTCGTCGCGCAGAGCGAGGACATGCACGAGGGCATCCGCTCGTTCATGGAGAAGCGGCCGCCGGCGTTCAAGGGACGTTGAGCGGGGATGGTGCTGCGGGCTCTGCTCCTGGTCGCGCTCGTCCTGTGCGCCCCGACGGCGGCGCGCCCCGAGGCGCCGACGCCCGCCGAGCCGGCCCGGCCCGCCACCGCGCTCGGGCCGGAGGTGCCGCGCGGCGCCATGGCCCGCTTCCTCACCGCCTGCCGCCAGGGACGCTACGCGCTCGCCGCCGAGTACCTGAACCTCCGCCAGCTCCCGCAGAGCGTCCGGGCGCGGAAGGGCCCCGAGCTGGCGCGCGAGCTCGAGACCGTCCTCGACCGGGCGCTGTGGGTGGACGTCGATCGCCTGAGCGACCAGCCCGAGGGCGACCCCGAGGACGGCCTCCCCGCGCTGCGCGACTCGCTCGGCACGATCGAGACGGCCACCGCCCCGGTCGAGATCCTGATCGAGCGCGTGCCGCAGCCGAGTGGCCCCCCGGTGTGGAAGATCGCCGCGAGCACCGTCGCCGCCATCCCCGCGCTCTACGACGAGTTCGGCTGGGGTCCCCTCGCCGCCGTGCTGCCGGCCCCGTTCTTCCAGGTGCGCTTCCTCCAGATCCGGCTCTGGCAGTGGATCGGCCTCGCTCTCCTCGGCGCGACGGCATGGCTCGCGGCGAAGCTCATCGGGCGGCTGGCCGTTGGCCTCGTGCGGCGCCTGCTCGCCGCCCGTCCCGCCCTCGACGAGCGGCTCGCGGAGTACGCGGGCGGGCCGCTCCGCTTCGCGATCGGTCTCGCGGTCTTCGCCGCGGGCCTCCGCTTCCTCGCGCTCGCCGTGCCAGTCCAGCGCTTCCTCGTCGGCGCCGAGAAGGCCCTCGCGATCGTCGCGGCCACATGGCTCGTCCTGCGCGGCCTCGACGTCCTCGTGGCGCGCTTCGAGCGGCGGCTCGACGAGCACCGGCACCTGCGGGCGATGGCGACGGTGCCGCTCGGGCGGCGCACGCTCAAGGTCTTCGTCGCGGTGATCGCGTTCATCGCCGCGTTGCAGAACTTCGGGTTCAACGTGACCGGCCTCATCGCGGGCCTGGGCGTCGGCGGGCTGGCGGTGGCGCTGGCGGCGCAGAAGACGGTCGAGAACCTCTTCGGCAGCGTGAGCCTGGTCGCGGATCAGCCGGTGCGGGTGGGCGACTTCTGCCGCTTCGGCGACACGGTCGGGACGATCGAGGACATCGGCCTGCGCTCGACGCGGGTGCGCACCGTGGACCGCACCCTGGTCACCATCCCGAACGCGCAGTTCTCGACGCTCGCCCTCGAGAACCTGAGCCAGCGCGACCGCATCCCGGTTCGCGCCACGGTCACCCTGCCCCAGGGCACGGGCGCGGAACGGGTCCGACAGGTGCTGGCCGCGCTGCGGGAGATGGTCGTTTCACATCCCAAGGTACACGCCGAGTCGGCTCGCGCGCGCTTCGCCCGCATGGGGCCGCAGGCGCTCGAGATCGAGCTGTTCGCGTACGTGCTCACGGCGCGCTGGGACGAGTTCGTCGAGATCCGGGAGCAGATCTTCCTCCGCGCCCTGGAGGTGGTCGGCGGGGGCGCGGCGTTGAAGTAGCTCGGGCGCAGCCCCGGGAGCAGCGATCCCGACCCCAAGGAGGACACCGATGGCAGAGAGCAAGGTGACCGTCATCGCGCGGATACGGGCGAAGACGGACAAGGTGCAGCAGGTCAGAGGGGAGCTGCTGAAGCTCCTGGCGCCGACCCGCGCCGAGAATGGCTGTATCAATTTCGACATGCACCAGGGCGTCACCGACCAATCGCAGTTTCTCTTTCACGAGAACTGGACGAGCGAGGCGGCGCTCAAGGCGCACTTCGAGACGCCGCACATCAAGAACTGGCTGAGGCAAGCCGAGGGCCTGCTGGCGGAGCCGCTCGAAGTGACGTTGTGGAGCAGGGTGGCCTGAGCGGCGTCCCCGCACCCGTCACCGCCGCCGTCCCGATGGGCTCTCCGCGCGCGCTTCCGTCGCCTTGCCCAGGAACTCCTCCAGCGCGGCGTTGAAGGCGGCCGGCTCGGCCAGGTTGACGACGTGCCCGGCGCCCTCGACCACGACCAGCCGCGCCCGCGGCGCGGCGGCCGCCAGCTCCCGGCTCGGCCCGAGCGAGAGGCGGTCGTTCGCCCCGACGATGAGCAGCACGGGGAGGGCGAGCGCCGCGAGCCGCGGCGCCAGGTCCGCCACCGCCGGCTGCGTCGCGATCACCCCGCGCAGCGTGTGCGCGAGCCCATGCGGCGGGTGCTCGAGAAAGCCCGTGCGGACGAGGCGCGCGGCGGCCGGATCGAGCCCCGAGGACGGGCCCCAGACGAACCTCGCTCCAGCCGCGTCGAGGCCCTCGCGCTCGACGGCCTCGGCGAAGGGGTGCGCAACCGCCGCGAAGGTGCCCGCGGCGCCGGCCCCCGGGGGGAAGGCGGCGAGCACGAGCGCCCGCACGCGCTCGGGGTGGGCGAGGGCGAAGCGGAGCGCGATGCCGGCGCCCATCGAGAGCCCGCCCACGACCGCGCGCTGCGCGCCGACCTGGTCCAGCACCCGCCCCACGTCCGCGACGAACGCCTCGGGGGTGTACGCCGCCGCCTCGGCCGGCGCCCCGCTCCGCGCATGCCCGCGCGCGTCGAAGCGGACGATCCGGTAGCGGTCACGCAGCGCCCGCGCCTGGGGCAGGAAGTTGCGCGCGCTGCCGGCGAAGCCGTGGCCCAGCACGACGACCGGCCCGCTGCCCTCGACCTCGACGTGGAGTGCGGGCTCGGCGCTCACCGGCGCCGGTCAATACCATGATTCCCATGGCCGTGCGCGTGCGCTAGGGTCGGGTGCCGAGGAGGACACGCGATGATCAAGCTCTACGGGATTCCCCGCTCGCGCACCATGCGGCCGCTCTGGATGCTCGAGGAGCTCGGCCTGCCCTACGAGAACGTCAAGGTGAGCTTCGTGAACGACACCCGGAAACCGGAGTTTCTAAAGATCAACCCGAACGGCCACATCCCGGTGCTGCAGGACGGCGACCTGACGCTCTGGGAGTCGATGGCCATCAACCTCTACCTGGCGCGCAAGTACGACAAGGGCCTGTGGCCCAAGCGGGTCGAGGACGAGGGGCGTGCCTTCCAGTGGAGCCTGTGGACGATGACCGAGCTGGAGGAGCCGGTGCTGACCGCTCTGCTCCATCGCATGTTCTACCCCGCCGATCAGCGCGACCCGAAGAAGGCCGACGATGCCGCGGAGCGGTTCAAGACGCCGCTCGGCGTCCTGAACGGCGCGCTCGCCGGCAAGCAATACCTGCTGGGAGACGCCTTCACGGTCGCCGACCTGAACGTGGCCTCCGTGCTCTCGTGGGCGCCGCTGGCGGGGCTCGATCTCGGGGGCGCACCCAACGCGCAGGCCTGGTTCGGGCGCTGCACCACGCGGCCGGCGTTCACGCGCCTCGCGCAGCAGCTCGGCTGAGAGCGCTACTCAGCCGGCCGGGGCCGCGCGGATCGCCGCACATACCGCACGGGCCCGGCGCCGCGCTGTGCTCGTCGCTGCGCCCGATCCGGCATGCGGCGCTCAGTGTGCGCGGAACGTGACCGGCAGCTTCCCCGGCACGCGGAAGAGCGACGGGCCCCACTCGACCGTCTCGGAGACGAGGCGCAGGTCGGCGAAGCGCGTCACCAGGCTCGCGATCGCGATCTCGCCCTCGAGCTTGGCGAGGTGCGCGCCCAGGCAGAAGTGCGGCCCGCCACCGAAGGCCAGGTGGTCGTTCGGCCGCCGCTCGATGTCGAAGCGGTCGGGATCGGGGAAGACCTCGGGATCGCGGTCTGCCGCGGCGAGCATGCCCCACACCTTAGCGTCCCTGGGAAGTATCCTGCCGCCGAACTCGACGTCGGCGTGGAGGACGCGCGGGGTCAGGATGATCGGCCCGTCGTAGCGCAGGCACTCGTCGACGGCGCTCGCCGCGAGCTCCGTCCGCGCGCGCAACCTGGCGAGCTCCGCGGGATGGCGGATGAGCGCACGGATGCCGTTGCCGATGAGCCCGATCGTGGTTTCGAAGCCGGCAATCAGGAGCCCGATCGCCTGCGAGAGCAGCTCGGGCGGCGTCAGGCGATCGCCGGCCTCCTCGGCGCGGATGAGCGCCGAGAGCAGATCCTCGGAGAGGTGCCCCCGGCGGGCGGCGATCAGCCCGTCGAAGTACTCCGCCAGCGACGTGCCGGCGGCCTGCACCTCGGCGAGCGTCTCGGGCGGAAGGAACTGGGAGGCGAGGCCGAGCGTCGCCTTCGACGTCCACACCGTGAAGCGGTCGCGGTCCGCGACCGGGACGCCCAGCATCTCGCAGATGACGGTCGCGGGCACGGGGAGCGCCAGGTCGGCGATCACGTCCATCGTGCCGCGCCCGGCGACCCGGTCCAGGCAGCCGTCGACGATGCGCTGGATCTGCGGGCGCAGCGCCGCGATGGCGCGCGGCGTGAAGGCGCTGCTCACCAGGCGGCGGAGCCGCGTGTGGGCAGGGGGATCCTGCTGCAGCATGAACAGGCGCTGGCCGGTGAGCGACTCGTCCACGCCGGGCAGGACGCCGTCGGTCGTGCGCACGCCCGCCGGCACCTCGTGCAGCAGCCGGTTCACGTCGGCGTAGCGCGTGAGGCGCCAGATGCCGACCGGCATCTCGTTGACCGGGTCGATCTCGCGCAGGCGGGCGAGCGAGGGGTAGGGGTCGTCGCGGAAGGCCGGGTCGAACGGGTTGCAGCCGAGCCACGGGTCCTCGGCGGGCGGGGCGGTCTCGGGCGTCAGCATTCAGTCGGCCCTCGATCTCTGGAGGAAGAGGTCGTCGACCGCCGGCGCGAGGTCGGGTAGGCGCGGGTGTGGAACTCGCCAGGGGCCGGCCTCGCCATGGGCGCGAGGCTAGTCGTGCGTGCGGGGCGAATCAATGTGTTGATGACCTTGCCGCTGGCCGGCCATCCAAGGAGTCGCAGGCGTCCTTGCAGCGTTGGCTCAAGTCTCGGGGACTGCCACCGCCGGGGCGGTTGCAGTTTCGCCGCCCGGATCCTAGGTTCGCGCGATGGTCGGCATCACCTCGTACGGCGCCTACGTCCCCATGCTCCGCCTCCCCCTGGCGGCGATCGGCGGCGGCGCCGCGAAGCCTGGCGGCCCCGAGAAGGCGGTCGCCAACTGGGACGAGGACGCGGTGACCATGGCGGTGGCGGCGGCGATCGACTGCCTGCGGGGCGTCGACCGTGCGAGCGTCGACGGCGTCCTCTTCGCCTCCACCTCCTACCCGCTCAAGGAGAAGCAGGCGGCGGCTCTCGTGGCGCGCGCGCTCGATCTCCGCCGCGACGTGATGACGGCGGACCTGGGCGACTCGCTGCGGGCCGGCACGACCGCGCTCCGCACTGCAGCCGACGCCGTCAAGGCCGGCTCCGCGAAGCGCGTGCTGGTGGTCGCCGGCGAGACGCGCCTGGCGGCACCGCGCTCGGCGCTCGAGCCGAGCCTGGGCGACGGCGCCGCGGCCTTCCTGGTGGGCGAGGATGACGTCGCGGTCGCGCTCGCGGCGAGCCACACGGTCGCGGACGAGATCATCGACGTGTGGCGCAGCGAGGGCGATCCGTTCGTGCACGCGTGGGAGGACCGCTTCGTGGTCGACCACGGCTATCGCACCAACGTGCGCGAGGTGGTGCGGGGGCTTCTCGCGAAAACCGGGCTCGGCCCGAAGGACTTCGCGAAGCTCGTCCTCTACGGCCCCGACGCGCGCAGCCACGCGGCGCTGGTGCGCGAGCTCGGCTTCGAGCCGCCGCAGGCGCAGGACGCGCTCTTCGGGAAGGTCGGCAACGCGGGGACGGCGTTCGCGCCGCTTCTCCTCGCCGCTGCGCTGGAGGGTGCGCGGGCCGGCCAGCGCATCCTGCTGGTCGGCTACGGCGACGGCGCCGAGGCGTTCGTGCTCGAGACGACGCCGGTGGTGGAGCGGCTCGAGGGGCGCCGCGGCGTCTCGTGGCACCTCGCGCGCCGCGCCGAGCTGCCGAGCTACGACCTCTACCTCCGCTTCCGCCAGCTGCTCGCCACCGAGCACGACCGCCGCGCCGGCGCCGGCATCTCCGCCACCAAGCACTTCCGCGACCGCGACGACGACGTGACGCTCGCCGGGCTCCGCTGCCGGCGCTGCGGCTGCGTGCAGTACCCGCGCCAGCGCGTCTGCTTCCGCTGCTTCGCGCGGGACGACTTCGAGCGCGTGCGCCTCTCCGACAAGCTCGGCTCGGTCAAGTCCTTCACCTTCGACAACTTCGCCGGGAGCCCGAACCCGCCCCTCGTCGCGACCGTGGTCGACGTCGAGAGCGCGCGCCTCTACCTCCAGATGACCGACGCGAGCCCGAAGGAGGTGCGGCTCGACCTCGCGGTGGAGCTCGTCTTCCGGAAGATGCACGACGCGGGCGGGACGCCCAACTACTACTGGAAGTGCACGCCGGTCAGGTAGGCGGGCGTGCCGTGCGCTCCCCGTCCGCCGTTGTCGCGCCGCCAGAAGCAGTCCGCTCCGCATGGGTCCAGGCACACCGGCGCGAGATCGCCAGCGCCCTCGGCATCCCCACGATCGCCGAGTGACGACTACGGCGGCGTCGTCAGCGGGTAGCGCACCCGTTTGACCGCGTGCGCGCAATCGGAGAGAACGTCCCTCGGGAGGAGGGGGCGTGAAGCGCGAGGACTGCATTCTCTTCAGCGGCGGCGCGACCGGCACGGAGGCGGCCTGCGGCGCCGCCGCGCAGCGCCACGGCGTCGACGAGGTCAACTTCACCTTCGAGGGGCACAACCCCGTACGCGAGCGTGGTCGCCGCATCCTGACGGGCGCCGAGCTGCGGCGCGGCGACGTGGGCCTCGGCTACGTGAGCAAGCTCATGCACCGGAAGTTTCCCGACACGCCGCTTTTCCGCAAGGTGCTGCAGACGATCTGGCACCAGGTGCACAACGCCCAGGAGATCTTCGTCGTGGGCAAGATCAACCCGGACGACACCGTGACCGGTGGCACGGGCGTGGCTGGCGAGTACGCGAAGATCCTGCACAAGCCGCTCTACGTCTTCGACCAGGAGCGCGATCGATGGTTCTGCTGGACCGGCGAGGGATGGCGCGCCGAGGATGCCCCCCTGATCCGGCAGCCCTGCTTCTGCGGCACGGGCACGCGCTTTCTCCGGCCCAACGGCCAGGCGGCGATCGACGCGCTGTTCGCGCGGACCTTCGCGTAGACGCCTTCGCGTCGAGCATCTTTCGGGGTCCCGGAAGAGCGTTCGCGCGCGCCCCTTGCAGCGGCGGACGGCGGATCGTAGGCTCCGCCCGCGATGAACCCCCAGGCCATCCGTGACAAGGTCGCCATCGTCGGCATGGGCTGCTGCAAGTTCGGCGAGAACTGGGACAAGGACCCGCAGGACATGATCGTCGAGGCGGCCTACGAGGCGTACGAGGACGCCGGCCTCGAGGATCCGCACAAGCAGATCGAGGCCGTCTTCTGCGGCGCGCAGTATCCGTCGAAGGGGACGGCCGAGGTGGCCG
>VBKJ01000213.1 GCA_005879795.1 Deltaproteobacteria bacterium | reverse complement strand
ACAGGCTTATCTCCCCCAAGAGTTCACATCGACGGGGAGGTTTGGCACCTCGATGTCGGCTCGTCACATCCTGGGGCTGGAGCAGGTCCCAAGGGTTCGGCTGTTCGCCGATTAAAGTGGCACGCGAGCTGGGTTCAGAACGTCGTGAGACAGTTCGGTCCCTATCCGCCGTGGGCGCAGGATGCTTGAGGGGAGTTGTCCCTAGTACGAGAGGACCGGGATGAACGCACCGCTAGTGATCCGGTTGTGGCGCCAGCCGCACCGCCGGGTAGCTATGTGCGGCAAGGATAACCGCTGAAAGCATATAAGCGGGAAGCCATCCCCGAGATAAGGCATCCCCGGGCCGCGAGGCCCCTGAAGGCCCCTCGTAGACGACGAGGTTGATAGGCCGGGTGTGGAAGCGCCGTAAGGCGTGAAGCTAACCGGTACTAAATGGCCGTGCGGCTTGACCATGATTCTTGCCTGGGTGAGCTACCGCGCACTCGCTCTCGGACCCAGACGCTCCCGTCCAGCTTGTGACCGGTTTCCGGCGGTGAGAGCGGAGGGGAAACACCCGTTCCCATCCCGAACACGGCCGTTAAGCCCTCCAGCGCCGATGGTACTGCACGGTCGCCGTGTGGGAGAGTAGGACGCCGCCGGATCTCTCGGAACGAAGGGCCCGGTTCGCCGAGGTGATGGCGACCGGGCCCTTCGCGTTTTCGGGTGTTGAGCGGCGGCGCTCCGCCGGCTACCTAGGGACCGGTCATGCGTCTGTGCGCGGCCGTGCTGGCGACCACGCTGCTCGCGACCGCCGGAGGAGCCGGCGAGGTCGGCTTCCCGCTGGTGGTGGACCACGCCCTCCTGCGGGCGACCCTCGCCCGTCAGCTGGGCGAGGAGCCCGACGGCAGCTCCGTCCTCTGGGGCTCGCGTGGCGGCTGTCGCTCGCTCGTGTTGCGCGACCTGCGCGTCGGGGCGGTGGCGGGCCGCATGCGCGTGAGCGCGCAGGGCAGGGCTCATCTCGGCGTCCGCTTCCTCGGCTTCTGCTTCGCCCGGCTGGCGTGGAGCGGCAGGGTCGAGTCGCTGGCGCGACCCGAGATGGGCGACGATTGGCGGCTCCGCCTCCGCGACCTCGATTCGCAGCTCTACGACGCGGCCGGCGGGCGCACCCTCGTGGCGAGCCGGCTCTGGGACTTGGTCAAGGATCGCTTCGAGAGCGAGCTGGCGAGCTTCACGTTCGACCTGGCGCCGCCGGTCGAGGAGGCGCGGGGCCTCCTCCGCGCGTCGGTCGAGCCGGCGCGGGCCCGCCCGGTGCTGGAGGCTTTGGCCACACTCCATCCCCTCGGCGTCTCGGTGGACGACGACGGGATCAAGGTGCGCGTCGCGCTCCAGCTGCCGCCCGGCGACGCGACCGCGTCGCCGCCCGAGCCGCCGCTCGCCCCGCCGGAGCTGGCGCGCTGGCAGCGGCTGGTCGAGAGCTGGGACGGCTTCCTCGTGTTCGTCGTGAAGGACCTGGGCGCCGCCGATGCCGACCCCGGCCTGCGCGACGAGCTCTTCGATCTCCTGATCGCGAGCCGGCACCGCGTGCTCGACGCGCTCGTCGGAGGTCCGGTGGCGGGCGTCGACCCGGTACGGCAACTGTTCCTCGACGCGTGGGAGCGGTTACGGGGCATCGTGCGCGAGAGCGCCGCTCACGGTGGGCCGCAGGACCGACTGCTCCGCTATGCGAGCTTCGTCGCTGCGGGCGACGCGCTCGCGGCGCTCGATGCTGCGGCACCGTCGCTCGGGCTGGAGATCTCGACCGACGGGCTCCGGCGCTTCGCGCGCGTGCTCGACCCGACCTACGCCGGCGACCCACTCGCCTACACCTGGCTCGGGCCGCGGGCCGCCTGGGCGGGGCCGCCGCCGGACGAGATGGGCACGCTCGCGCGCAGGCTCGACCGCTGGCTGCCCGCGGCAGACGAGCTCCCCGCCTACCGCGACGCGGTCGGCCGGCTGCTCGCCCTCGTGGCCGGCAGGACCGCGAGGGCGAACGCCGTGGAGGAGCGGTTCGCGCACCTCTACGGCGTGCTCGTCCCGGCGGTCGCCTGGCAGGAGAGCTGCTGGCGGCAGTTCGTGGAGCAGGACGGGAAGGTCACCTACCTCCTCTCGAGGAGCGGCGACGTCGGCATCATGCAGGTGAACCGGCGCGTGTGGCGCGGGTTCTTCGACCCGGCCCGGCTCGAGTGGGACGTCGCCTACAACGCCGGGGCGGGTGCCGAGATCCTGGCGCATCTCCTCGCGCGCTACGGCGCCCGCGAGGCGAACGGGCGCCTCGAGAATGCCGCCCGCGCCACCTACGCCGCGTACAATGGCGGGCCCGACGCCTACCGCCGCTATCGGCTGGCGCGCATCTCGCGCGCACTGCGCGCGATCGATCGCGCCTTCTGGGAGAAATATCAAGCGGTGGCGGCGGGCCGGGCGCTCGACTTCGTCCTCTGCGTGGAGCGCCGGAGCACGCCCGCGCGCGATCGGCTCTCCAGCGCGCCCGGCCTCTCGATCCCGAAGTGCTCCATCAGCTCGCGCAGCTCGCGAGCCACCGCCTCGATCTCCCTCCGCCACGCCTCCATCGCCTCGCGGCCGCGCGCCAGCTTGGCGTAGTCGCCGCTCGAGAAGCCCTCCTCGATGGCGTCGTAGCCGCCGAGGAGCGTCTCCCAGGCCGCGATGTAGCGGGCGTGGATGCGGGCGATGTCCTTCGAGCGCGGCGCGTAGCCGCGCAGGTGCTCCAGGTGAGTCAGGATGCGGGGTCGGCTGTCGACGATCTGCCGGCGGATCTCCGCCTCGTCCACGAACTGTGTGGCGAGGATGCGCTTGATGGCGCTGTTGGCCTCGGCCTCGGCCGGCGCCCAGCTCCTGGTCCGGGCCAGATACCCCCGCAGCTCGACGCGGGTCGTGTCGGGCGACACGCCGCAGCCGGCGACGAGGACGCCCAGGACGAGCGCCCTGCGGACGCGCCCGCTCACGGCGCCTCGAGGAACTGGCGCACCCCGCGCAGGAACGCGGTGAGCTGGTCGTGGTGGACCCAGTGTCCGGCCCCCTGGACGGTCATGATCCGCGGATGGCGGAACGCGGCGGCGTGCCCTTCGACCTCCGGGTCGGGCGCCCAGGACTCGCTGCCGCGCACGAGCAGCACCGGGCAGGTGATGTGGCTCCAGATCTCGCGCGCCTCGTCGACGTTGAAGAGGTAGGGCGAGACGGCGCGTACGAAGTTGTCGAACTTCCACGCGTAGGTGCCGTCCTCGTGCCGGATGACGCCGCTCAGGGTGAGATGCCGCGCTTGCTCCTCGCTGAGATGCGGGTTGGCCTCGCGCATGCGGGCGATCGCCTCCTCGAGCGTGGCGTACGGCTTCGGGTGCCGCCGAGCGAGCGCCTGCATCTCGCGCACCCATTGCAGCATGCGCGCCGCTGCCGAGGGCGGCTTGGTCAGGCCCGCCGGAGGCCCGAGGCCCTCGATCGCCACCAGGCGGGCGGCGCGGTCGGGGTAGATGCCGGCGTACTGGAGTGCGACACCCGCACCGAGGGAGTGGCCCATGACGGTGATCGGGAAGAGGTCGAGCGTCTTCATGAGTGCGGTGACGTCGAGCACGTAGTCGATCATGGAGTAGGTGCTGCCCACTGCCCAGGCGGAGTCGCCGTGGCCGCGCAGGTCGGGGGCGATGATGTGGAAGCTCCGCCGCAGGTCGGCCGCCACCCAGTCCCAGCTGCGGCAGTGATCGCGCCCGCCGTGCAGGAGGAGGAGGGGCGGCTTCTCCGCGTTTCCCCAGTCGACGTAGTGGAGCTTCAGGCGCTGCGAGTAGAAGTAGTGCGACGTCGGCCCGAGCCCCCGGACGTCCTCGGCCATGCCCGCCGTCTACCACGCCCGAGCGGGTTTGCAGAGAGCCGCGTGCCCATGGCAGGGTCGGCCGCCGTGGCCGGAGTCCTCGACGGCGTGCGCGTGCTCGAGCTCGGCATCTGGGTCGCGGTGCCCTCTGCCGCGTTCCAGCTCGACAACCGCGGCAAACGCAGCGTGACCCTCGACCTCCGCCGGCCCGCGGGGCGCGAGCTGGCGCACGCGCTCGTCCGACGGAGCGCCGTGTTCCTGACCAACCTCCGGCGGCAAGGACGCCGGCGCGCTCGGATGACCCGTCTCGGCGCTCTCGCCGCCGCTGCGCTCGTGGGCTGCAGCGCGTCGCTCGGCAGCGTGGGCATCCTCGCTCCCCAGGCGGAGGGCAGGGGTCTCAAGCTCCTACGCCCCGGGGTGAGCGGGCGCTCCTGCCGCGCCTCGCTCGCGGGCCTGCCGCTCGCTGCCGGCGAGCCCGACCTGCGCGAGGCCCTGGCGCAGGTGCTGGCGCTCGACGCCGAAGCCAACGTGGTGGCGAACGCGGAGGTGCGCTGGCGGCGCCTGGTGACCGGCGTCTACAACCGGCGCTGCGTCGAGGTGCGGGGCGATCTCGCGCGCACCGTCCCCACCGTCACGATCCCGATGGGGCAGCACGAACTCTGAGCCGCCCTTGCGGGAGCGTGGGGCGTATGGAAAGAGAAGCGGGACAATCCTCACGTTCACGGAAGGGGACGACAGCGATGACGGCTTGGCGCTCGGCGCTGGTGGGTGTGCTCGCTCTGGGGCTCGGTCTCGCGGGGGCCGCGACGGCGGCCGGGAAAGGAAAACCGATGGTGCTGCTGTCGACGTCGATGGGTGACATCAAGGTGGAGCTCTCTCCCGACAAGGCGCCGGTCACGGTCAAGAACTTCCTCGACTACGTCAAGGCCGGCTACTACGACGGCACGATCTTCCACCGCGTCATCTCGGGCTTCATGATCCAGGGCGGCGGCTTGACGGCCGACATGCAGGAGAAGCGCGAGGGGCAGAAGCCGCCGATCAAGAACGAGTCGGACAACGGGCTCAAGAACGACACCGGCACGGTCGCCATGGCGCGTACCAACGTCCCCAACAGCGCAACCTCACAGTTCTTCATCAACGTGAAGGACAACGGGTCCCTCAACGGGGAGAAGGACAAGCCTGGCTACGCGGTGTTCGGGAAGGTCGTCGACGGGATGGACGTGGTCAAGAAGATCGAGCAGGTGAAGACCACCACCAAGGGGCCGCACCAGAATGTCCCGGTCGACCCCGTGATCATCAAGTCGGCGAAGGTAATCGCTGAATAACGCCCGTTCACAGCGGGGGCGGCTGCCATCCGCTCCCGCCGCTCCCCGGTGCCGGGGCGGGCGGTTCGGGTAGGGGCTCGGGCTCGACCTCGCCGGCGACGTGGCGTCCAGTCAGGTACCAGTCGCCCGCGAAGCCGCGATGCAGGATGGCGCACGTCTGCGCCAAATCGCCGCCACCCGAGAGCACGAGCTGGTCGGCTGCCGCAGCAAGGCTCAGCCCCGCGTATGTGAGCTTGCACACCACGTAGCCGGGGAGACAGCGCGGGGCGTAGAGCGCCGAGACCACGGGCGTGACGTTCGCCACCACGGCGACGCCCGTGTAGAGGGCGCGCACCCCGAAGGGCTGCTCGTCGTAGCGTGCGGCCGACGCGGCTCCCGCACCCGCGACGCATGTGGCGAGCGCGGCGACGATTCCGAGGCGTCGGCGCATACCGCCCGTCTAACGAGGGGATCCTCGGGTGTAAAGGACGGATTGCGGCGCCCGAGCACCCTGGGCTAGGAGGGCGCCATGCGACACGCGGCCCTTCTCGACCGCGAGCGTGCCGTCCTCGTGGTGATCGACCTTCAGGAGGGCTACCGGACGGCGCTGCAGGCGTGGCAGCGTGTAGTCGTGGCGTGCCGGCTCCTCGTCGAGGGCTCGGCAATCCTCGGCGTGCCCCTCGTGGTGACGGAGCAGTACCCGCGCGGCCTCGGCCACACCGCGCCGGAGGTGGCGGGGCGTTTTCCCCCGGGTCTCCAGGTGATCGAGAAGATGAGCATGAGCTGCTGCGGCGCGGCCACCTTCACCGAGCGGCTCGCGGCGACCGGCCGGAGACAGGTGCTGGTCGCCGGCATAGAGACGCATGCCTGCGTCAACCAGACGGTGCACGACCTCCTCATGCTCGGCTATCAGGTGCAGGTGGCGCGGGATGCGACGGCGTCTCGTCGCCTCGCCGACGTGGAACCGGCGTGGGAGAAGATGGAGGCGGCCGGCATGCTGCCCACCTCGAGCGAGCAGGCACTCCTGGAGCTCGTCCGCACGGCCGAGAGCGCCGAGTTCAAGGCGCTCCAGCGGCTCCTCAAGGAAGCGCCGTTCCCGCGCGAGTGATGCGCGCGGGAACAGCGGGCAAAAGGAGAACGGCACGTCGGACGGCCTTCCTCGTAATCACTCAGGGCTGCTGCTCAGTGCTTGTGCTCGATCTTCTTCCCGTAGGTGACCTCACCCTTGTCGACGCGCAGCGAGAAGCCGCACTCGGGATTGGTGCACGCCCACGCCTTGAAGATCACCGAGGCGCCCTCCTGGCCGTAGTCGGACAGCGGAATCAGGGTTCCGTTGTTACATTTCTGGCACTTGGGAAGTTCCATCACCCCTCCTCCCGCCCAGACGCCCCGGCCAGGCAGAGTCGGATCCAGCCTGTTGAATGTAGACAAACACTGCTGGCTAAGCAAGCACTTGCGCGCCTTTCGACCGGGTCCGCGAGCGCCCCCGAGAGGAATCGAACCTCTACCCCAGGCTCCGGAGGCCTGTGTGATATCCATTTCACCACGGGGGCCGCGGGCCGCTCGGGTATCACAAGCGCCCCCCCCGGTCCACCACGAGCGCCTGCCCGGTCAGCCAGGCCGGGGCGTCCCGGCGGCCAGCTCGCCGCGCACGGCCGCCAGCATGTCTAGGAGCGGGCGGTGCAGATGCGTGTTCGAGGCTGCCGTCTCTTCCCCGCCCAGGCGGTGGGGCTGGCCCGTGAAATCGGTCACCCGGCCGCCCGCCTCCTCGACCACGAGCCTCCCGGCGGCCGTGTCCCAGGGATGGAGCTTCCACTCCCAGAAGGCGTCGAGGCGCCCGCAGGCGACGTAGCAGAGGTCCAGGGCGGCCGACCCCCCGCGCCGCACCCCCTGGGCGCGGTGCAGCGCCTCGGCGACGAAGGCGAGGTAGAAGTCCGCATGCTGGCGGCGATCGTAGGGGAAGCCGGTGCCGAGGAGGGCCTGCTCCAGGACGCGGGTGTCCGAGACGCCGATCGGCGCCCCGTTCAGCCGCGCGCCCGACCCGCGGAGGGCGCTGAAGGTCTCCTCGCGAACGGGGTCGTAGACCAGGCCGAGGCGAAGATCGTCGTCGCACGCGAGTGCGATGGACACGCAGAAGTGCGGGTAGCCGTGGGCGAAGTTCGTGGTCCCATCGAGCGGGTCGACGTACCAGCGGTGGCCGTCCCGGGCGGGGCGCGGCGGTGATTCCTCGGCGACGATCCCGTGCTCGGGGAAAGCCGCCGTGATCGCCTCCACGATCAGGCGCTCGGCCTCGCGGTCGGTCGCGGTCACCAGGTCGACCTCGCCCTTGAGGGTCACCTCCTGCCGCTCGCGGTAGCGCGCGCGCAGGAGCGCTCCGGCCCGCGCCGCGGCGGTGTGCGCCACACGCTCGAACGCCAGCATGCGGGCCTTCCTGCCACGCTGCCCCGGGCGGGGCAAACTGAGCTGTCGAGGTTGACAGCGAACGGGGCAGAACCTAGCATGCCGCGTTTCGCGGGGACGCGGCTCGGGCTCTGGTGGGCGGTCGCCAAGCTGGTAAGGCACCGGACTTTGGATCCGGCAGCGAAGGTTCGACTCCTTCCCGCCCAGCTCGCGGGGGAACACACGGAACGGTCGGTGAAGGACGAGATCAAGATATTCACGGGGAGTGCGAACCGCCCGCTGGCGGAGGCGATTGGCCGCTACGTGGGGGTGCCCCTCGGCCACGCCGAGATCGGCCGCTTCAGCGACGGCGAGGTGCAGGTCGAGATCACCGAGAACGTGCGCGGCGGCGACGTGTTCGTGATCCAGTCCACCTGCACGCCCACCAACGACCACCTGATGGAGCTGCTGCTGATGCTCGACGCCTTCAAGCGGGCGTCGGCGCGGCGCATCACGGCGGTCGTGCCCTACTATGGCTACGCGCGCCAGGACCGGAAGGTGTCGCCCCGGGTGCCGATCAGCGCCAAGTTGGTGGCCGACCTGATCACCACTGCCGGCGCCTCGCGCGTGCTCACCGTCGACCTGCACGCCGGGCAGATCCAGGGCTTCTTCAACGTCCCGGTGGACAACGTCTACGCCACGCCCGTCCTCCTCGAGTACCTGCGCGGGCGGATCGGGCGGCGCGACGTGACCGTCATCTCGCCCGACGCGGGCGGCGTCGAGCGCGCGCGCGCCTTCGCCAAGCGCCTGGACGCCAACCTAGCGATCATCGACAAGCGGCGCGCGCGCCCGAACGAGGTCGCCGAGATGCAGATCATCGGCGAGGTGGACGGCCGCGCCGCGGTCATCGTCGACGACATGGTCGACACGGCGGGCACGCTCTCGGCGGCGGCGGACGCGGTGCGGGGCGCGGGAGCGCCGCTCGTGCTCGCCTGCGCCACCCACCCGGTCCTCTCCGGTCCCGCCATCCCCCGCCTCGCCCAGGCGAGCTTCGACGAGCTCATCGTCACCGATACGATCCCGCTACGCCCGGAGGCAACCAAGCTCGGCAAGCTGCGCGTCCTCTCGGTCGCGCCGCTCCTCGGCGAGGCCATCCGCCGCACGCACGAGGAGGCCTCCATCAGCTCACTCTTCATCTGAAGGACGAACGCCCATGGAAATGGTCGAGGTCGCCATCGAGCGCCGCCAGGGTCAGGGTAAGGGCGCGGCCCGCAAGCTGCGCAGGGCAGGGGTCATCCCCGCCGTGTTTTACGGCCCCAGGCGCACCACGGTGTCGATCGCGGTGCGCACCGAGGAGTTCGAGCGCAAGCTCTCACACCTCGAGGGCTCGCACTTGATCCGCCTGGTCAACGACGGCGGTAAGGACGCCGAGCTGCACGACAAGGCGGTCCTATTGCGCGAGATACAGCGCCACCCCGTGACGGGCGAGGTCCTGCACGCCGACTTCTTCGAGGTCGACCTGACCGAGCGCCTCACCGTCTCCGTGCCGCTCCGCTTCGTCGGCAAGGCGGCGGGCGTGGTCGAGGGCGGCATCCTCCAGCCCATCGTGCGCGAGGTCGAGGTCGAGTGCCTGCCGACAGAGATCCCCGAGTTCATCGAGGTGGACGTGTCACACCTCACTATCCACCAGGCCGTGCACCTCTCCGAGCTGAAGCTCCCGGAGGGCGTCACGGCGATGGGCGAGCCGACGCAGCCGGTCGTCTCCGTGCTGCCCCCGACGGTCGAGGAGGCGAAGCCCGCCGCCGAGGCGGCGGAGGCGGTGCCGGCCGAGGGCGCGCCGGCCGAGGGGGCCGCGGCGGCACCGGCGGCCGAGGCCGCGCCCGCCGAGAGCAAGGGCGGCGAGGCGAAGGGGAGCGAGGGAAGGGGAAGAAAGGGTGGGGGAGAGGCGTAGCCCGTGTGGGTGGTCGTCGGCCTCGGCAACCCGGGCCGCCGCTATGCCGCCACGCGCCACAACGTCGGCTTCCGAGTCGTCGACCGGCTGGCGGCGCGCTGGGACGCGGCGGTCGAGCGGGAGGCGCACCGGGCGCTGGTCGGCGAGGCCCGGCGCGCCGGGGAGCGCGTGCTGCTCGTGAAGCCGCAGACCTACATGAACGAGTCGGGCGAGGCGCTGGCGAGCCTGGCGCGCTTCTACCGCGTCGATCCGGCACGCGTGATCGCGGTGCACGACGACGTCGACCTCGAGCCGGGGCGGGTGCGCATCCGGCGCGGAGGCCGCGCCGGGGGCAACCGCGGCGTCGAGTCGCTGATGGCGGCGCTCGGCGACCCGGGGTTCCTGCGCGTCAAGGTCGGCGTGGGCCGGCCGCCGGCGGGGGCCGTGCCGCCGAGCTGGGTGCTCAGCGTGCCGCCGGCCGACGAGCTGGCCACGCTCGCTTCGGCCGAGGAGCGCGCCACGGACGCGGTCGAGCTGCTCGTCACCGACGGCCCCGAGCGGGCCATGAATCGCATCAACCAGAGGGAGGCACCGCATGGCGGACCGCCGCTATGAGACGCTCGTCCTGCTCCATCCCGACCTGGGGGAGCCGGGCGCGAAGGAGCTGGCCGAGCGCGTGAAGAAGCTGATCGAGGACCAGGGCGCGACCGTCGCCCAGGTCCAGGAATGGGGGCTGCGCGAGCTCGCCTACCTGATCGGCAAGCAACGACGGGCGTTCTACGTCCTCTTCGAGTACCGTAGCACGTCGAAGGCGCTGCTCGAGATCGAGCGCAACCTGAAGCTCATGGACCGCGTGCTCCGCTTCGTCTCGGTGCGCCAGGCGGAGAACGCACCGCCCGCGCCGCAGCGCCCCGCCGCGCGTCGGCCCGAGCGCGAGGAGCCCGAGTTCGAGGGCGCGGCTGAGTTCGAGGGCCTGAACGAGGAGGGCTCCTGAGATGGCAGAGAGGGACCGCGAGCGCGGCGAGCGCCGGGGGAAGGGCGAGGGCCGGGGGTTCCGCCGCCGCGGCATGGGCCGGCGGAAGGTCTGCCGCTTCTGCGCCGACCGGAGCCTGTTGATCGACTACAAGGACTCGCGCGTCCTCGGCACCTTCCTGTCCGAGCGGGGCAAGATCATCCCGAGCCGCATCACCGGCAACTGCGCGCGGCACCAGCGGCAGCTGACGCTCGCCATCAAGCGGGCGCGAACGGTGGCGCTCCTGCCGTTCACGGCAGCCTACCCGTGAGGAGAGGCCGATGGCGGTGCAAGTGATCCTGCGCGATGACGTGCCCAACCTGGGCAAGATCGGCGAGGTGGTGCGCGTGAAGCCGGGCTACGCCCGCAACTTCCTCTTCCCGCGCGGCCTCGCCGTGGAGGCGAGCCCGAAAAACCTGCGCGTGCTCGAGCACCACAAGCGCGTGATCGGGGCCAAGGCCGACCGCGAGCACAAGAGCGCGGAGGCAACCGCGAGCCGGCTCTCGGGGCTGAAGCTCGTGGTGCGGGCACGGGCGGGCGAGGAGGGTCGCCTCTTCGGCTCGGTCACCAACATGGACGTCGAGCGCCTGCTCGCCGACAAGGGCTTCCACGTCGAGCGCCGCCGCATCCTGCTCGAGGAGCCGATCAAGCACCTCGGCACCTTCCCGATCACGGTGCAGCTCGGGCGCAGCGTGCGCGCGAGCGTCGAGCTCACGGTCGAGCCGGAGTGATCGGCTCCCCGCTCGCCCAGCGCGTCCACACGACCATACCGACCACCAAGAGCGCGGCGATCAGGTAGAAGTTCAGGTTCCAGTCGCCCGTCCGCGCGACGATCGCGCCGCCCAGGACCGGCGACACCATCCCGGCCACGTTTCCTGCCGTCCCCTGGAGCCCGACCAGCACCCCGGCGTGGCGGGGAGAGAGGTCGAGGCTGTTGACCAGCACGGTGCTGGCGCCGAGCGCGAAGCAGGCGAGCGCACCGGACAGGCACGCGACGGCGGCGTAGCCGACCGGGACGTGCGGTAGCACGAGGAGGAACACCGTCGCCCCGGCGAAGCCACTGACCAGCATCACCTTGCGCACGCGGGTGACGGGCTGCCCGCGCGCGATGGCCCGGTCCGCCACCCAGCCGGCCACCAGCCCGCCGGCGATCATCACCAGGTTCGGCACGGCGGACACCACGCCGCTCCCCTTGAGCGAGAAGCCGTGCGCCTGGATGAAGTAGGTCGGCACCCACGAGTACATGAACCAGGCCGTCCAGTTGGTGATGAAGGTGGTCCCGAGGAGCGCCCAGACCGCGCGCCGGCGGAGGAGGAGGGCCCACGGCACGCGCACAACCCGCGCCGGCTCCGCGCCCGTGAGCGGCGGCTCGGGGGCCCAGAGGAACCAGAGCGCGACCCACACGAGACCGACGAGGGCATAGATGTAGAAGATCGGCCGCCAGCCCCAGGTGGCGGCGATCCAGCCCGAGAGGGGCAGGGCGACGAGGGTCCCGGTGTGGATGCCGGTCAGGTTCACCACCGTCGCGCGCGTGCGCTCCTCGCGCGGGAACCAGCGTGCCACCAGGCTGGAGATGGAGGGCATGTTGAGCCCCTCGCCGAGGCCGAGCGCGACCCGTGCGGCCGCCAGGGCGGCGAAGCTGCCGCCGAGCGGCGTCACGCCCGTGGCCAGCGTCCAGCCAAGCGTCCCCGCACCCAGCACGCGCCGCCCGCCGAAGCGGTCCGCGAGCCAGCCGCCGGGCAGGTGCGTCAGCGTGAAGCCGTAGAAAAAGACCGACTGGAGGAGACCCATGGTGGTCTCGTCCCAGCCAAACTCCTTCATCAGGAGCGGGGCCGCGATCGAGAGGTTCCAGCGGTCCATGTAGCTGAGCGCGAGGCAGGTGAAGCAGAAGGCCGAGAGAGTGAAGCGGCGCGGCGACGCGCTCATGGGTATCCTTCGCTCGCGTTCATCGGCATCCTTCGCTCGCGCTCATGGTCCGACGCGAGTACCAGCGCGACCAGGCGCGCCGCAAACTCGCCTTGCCCTCCGACCCTCGGGCGCGGGCCAGGGCTGCCAGCGGGAGCCCCGCGGGCCCTCCTGCTCAAGGTTCGCCCGGCTCGATGAAGAAGAGGAGCGCCAGCCCGCGGAGCACGTCGCGGAGCCGTTCGCTGCCCAGGCTTCCCACGCAGTCGGTCAGCCGTGCTCGATCGATGGTGAGGACCTGGCTCACGTTGACTACGCTCGGGCGGGGGAGACCAGCCTCACCCTTGCGCAGTTGGACGTTGCCCGGCATCGCCGCCAGGCGGAGGTTGGACGTGACGGCCGCGACCACGGCGGTCCGGATGGCGCTGCGGTTGAATCGATCGTGCTGCACGACGACCGCCGGCCGCCGTCCGCGGGGTTCCGACCCCTTCCCGGCAAACCGCAGCCAGTAGACCTCGCCCTGGCGCATCACCAGCGCTCGTCGGCCCAATCCACCGCGTGCCGGGCGAGGTCGTCGGCCTCGTGCCGCTGTTCCTCCGCCAGCGACTCGTCTGCGAAGAGGGCGTCGAGACGCCGCGTGACCTCGGCGTCGCGGCGCGCCCGCACGGCCAGGCGAAGGACTCGAGTGATGAAGCGGCTGCGCGACTCCCCCCGCGCGCGCGCAGCCCGATCGACCTCGTCGAGGATCTCTGCGGGAACGGCAATCGCGGTCTTACGATGGGCCATGGTGCTCCTTTTGGTAATACTTAGGAGAGTACCCTAGCGCCGCGAAGGTCGGCAGACAAGCGGGCGGCGTCTCGACAGCGTGTCGCTCGCCCGCTCGCCTGCGCGGCGCCAGGACCCGCAGGCCGCAAACGGACCTTGCTCCTCGGGCGGCGCGCGCGCTAGGAGTGCCCGCACCGATGCCCACCCGCAGCGAGCTCGAGGCGCGCGAGGCGGCCGCCCTCGCGCCTTACGCCATGCGCAGCCGTGACTCGCGCGGCCGCCGCCATCCCGAGCCCGAGCACCCCCTCCGCATGGCCTTCCAGCGCGACCGTGACCGCATCATCCACTCCACGGCCTTCCGCCGCCTCGAGTACAAGACGCAGGTGTTCGTGAACCACGAGGGCGACTACTACCGGACGCGGCTCACGCACACGATGGAGGCCGCGCAGGTGACGCGCACGCTCGCCCGCGCCCTCGGGCTCAACGAGGATCTGGCCGAGGCGGTCGCGCTCGCGCACGACCTCGGGCACACGCCCTTCGGCCATGCCGGCGAGCGCACGCTCGACCGCCTCATGAAGCCCCACGGGGGCTTCGACCACAACTCGCAGAGCCTCCGCATCGTGGACGTGCTCGAGGAGCGCTACCCGGCCTTCCGCGGGCTCAACCTCTCGTGGGAGGTGCGCGAGGGCATCGTCAAGCACTCGACGCGCTACGACCGCCCGCAGGTACGCGAGTTCGACCCCGAGCTGGCGCCCAGCCTGGAGGCCCAGATCGTCGACTTCGCCGACGAGATCGCCTACAACGCGCACGACATCGACGACGGGCTCAAGTCGAACATGCTCGACCCCGAGGACCTGGCGCGCACGCGCCTGTGGAGCGAGGCGACGGCCGAGGTCGCGCCGGAGGCCCCGCTCCACGTGCGCCACTACCAGGCGGTGCGGCGCGTGATCGACCGCCTGGTGAGCGATCTCTGCGCAGCGGTCCTGGCCCGCCTGCGCCAGCTCGGCGTCGAGACACTCGCCGACGTGCGCCGCGTGAAGCCGCGCCTGGTCGAGTACTCGCCCGAGATGGGCGAGCGCAACCAGGAGCTGAAGGTGTTTCTCTACGACCGGCTCTACACGCACTACCGCGTGACGCGCATGACGCAGAAGGCCGACCGCATCATGAGCGCGCTCTTCGAGGTCTACATGCAGGAGCCGAAGCAGCTGCCGCCGCACGTGACCGAGCGGGCACGGGAAGAGGGCCCGTCGATCCCGCGGGCGATCGCCGACTACATCGCCGGGATGACCGACCGTTTCGCGCTCCAGGAGTACAAGAAGCTGTTCGATCCGGAGGAGCGGGTTTGAGAATCAAGACCAACCGGCGAAGCCCATGCCTCCGTACGTCTTGCGCTGTCAGGCACGAGTAGAAGAGTGCGCGGGGGCGTGAAGCGCGTTCGCTGGACAGGGTTCGCTCGCAATCTGATCGTTGACCGAGTGGCACACCCCACTCCGTCAACAGAGCTGGAAGGGTTGCGAGGTGTGGACGTGATCACCCTCGCCCTACAGTCGACGCTCTGCCAGGACTGGGTCCGTCGGTACGTGCCGGAATGGAAGACCCGTTTCGGAGACATCCGGCACAAGAAGCTGCTCGAGTTCTTCACCACGTTCACGCTGTTGAACCCGCAGCCGGAGCATTCCTTCCTCGACGGGGCGGGTGGAATCCATACCTATGTGAGCGTGCTCGAGTGCCGGGAGCGATACCTCCAGGATGCGAAGGTTACCGACTGGCTCCGACGGCAGGTCGGGAAGGGGGTGGTGTGCATCGAGGGCGACGCCGGAGCGATTCCGCTACCGGACGCTCATGTTGACCGTGTCGCCTGTCATCACTCCTTCGAGCACTTCCAGGGAGAGTCCGACATCGCCTTCCTCCGCGAGGTGCAGCGGTTGCTCGCGCCGGGCGGTCGTTGCTGCATCGTCCCGCTCTTTGTCGCGACGCGATACCTGGAGGTGACCGATGCCCTCACGCTCGCCCGCAAGTTCGATCGCCGATCGTGGCGGGTGATCGACCCGACGGCATCCATCCCGGGCGGGAGTTGGTGTGGCAACTATGCCCGCATCTATGACGTCACGGCGGTGCGCGAGCGATTGCTTGCGAACATCGACCGAGACCTGTTCCGCGTGACGATCGCGCAGGTGACGTTGGACGGCGAGGAGGTTCCCGACTTGGCGCTCACCTGCCACCGCCACGTGACCGCCATCAACCGGCCCTATCGGGCGCTGCTGATCGAGCGCCGCGCATAGCGGGTCGGCCCGGCTACGCGGTCTGGGGCGCGGCTGGCGGGAGGATGTCGCGGCTACCGAGCGAGGCGCCGGCGAGGACCGCCTCCACCTCCTCCAGGACCAGCTGCGGCGTCAGCCGACGCATGCAGGAGTGGTGCGAGCAGGGCTCCCGCATCCAACAGGGGCCACACTCGATCGGGGTGTAGAGGTTCAGGTTCCACGGGTAGCCGCTGACCTCCGGGTGCTCCGCGGCGCCGTACAGCACGACGGTCGGAACCCGGACCGCGGTCCCGAGATGCATGATGCCGCCCACATGGGTGACGAGCAGGTCGCAGCGCTTGAGCAGGCTGGCGGTGTGACGGTATCCCAGGTCGCGGTAGTCGCGCGCGCCTGCGATCAGCGATCCCTCCGTCCGGGTCCCGATCTGGAGCACGCTGCCGCCCAGGCGTGCCAGCAACGGCACGAGTTCCAGCCACTGAGGGGCCGGATAGACCTTGTTGGGGAGCTTCACGTCCGGCGCGCCGTGCGCCGCGATCGCGATGCGGGGGCGGGGCAGGGCCTCGACCTCGCGTCCGCGGAAGCGCAGCTCCCGCCAGGTCAGGTAGATGTACGGCTGGCGCGGACGCTCCTTCAGCGGGATGCCGATGCAGTCATACATATCGTCGAGCAGATGTCCCGAGACCTGGAGGTATCGGGCCTCGGGCGGGCGGCGCACCACCTCGAGGTACCGCGCCAGGCGCTCGGGATGCTTCCGCCCGAGGCGGTGCACGCTCAGCACCTCCTCCACGTGGGGGTTGTGCCAGAATATCTCGGGGTGGGCGGCCGCAAGCCGGATTCGCAGCGTCGGGTGCTCCGCCTTGAGGCCTGCGAGAATGGCGGTCAGCATGAGGTGATCGCCGTACCCCCACTCGGGGCGAAGCCACAACACGCGAGGGTCGTCACCTGCCGGCTTGAGCCTCTTAACCAGGGACAGCATGCCCGGGGGCGCCGGGGCGCTCTCACTCCACGTAGCCGAGGGCGCGAAGGCGCGCCTCGACCTGCGCACGATCCCCCTCCGACCCGTACGCGTCATCCTCGCCCCCCTCCGTCGGCGCGACGTCCGGCACGTAGCGTACGTCCGTCCTCGCACGCGCCTCGGGGGTCAGGAAATCGAGCAGGGGCCCGGCGTCCATCCCGTCGGGGATCGGCAGGCCGAGGAGCGACAGAATGGTAGGGGCAAGGGACTCGATCGGCTTCGTGTCCTGGCGGCCGAGGGGTGCGATGTCCGGGCCGGCAACGATGTAGATCCCTGCCGGCTCGTGGGCGCCGGTGAAGCCGTAGTCGATGAAGTCGACGAAGGTGGCTCGGGCGCGCAGCTCCGGACGGAGCCCGTTGAAGCGCAGGCCGTGGGTCGGATTGGCGTAGAGGAGGAGGTCCGGGGCGAGCTCGGTCATCGGACCGTGGTAGACATCCTCCCGCCGGGCGACCTGCTCGAAGACAGGACGACCGTCGTCGCGAAGCTCGGCGAGGCCCTGCCGGATCTCCTCGCGCAAGCGCTCGTACTCGGCTCCCGGCCGGATGCGTCCCTGGGGCTGCCGCCCTTCGACGTTGAGCCAGAGCGCGGCGCTCCGCGTCTCCATGGCGTCGCACCAGGCGAAGCTGCGACTCCAGTTGACGAACACGTTCTCGACCGTGTCCCAGCGCTTGCGAAGGTTGGCGGGGAGCCGCTTCGCGACCCGGCGGCGGAGGCGCCAGCTGCGGTGGACGTGCAGCCAGCCGTTGTCCGCCAGCCAGCGGTTCACGTGGACGAAGCGGCCCGGAGCGGGGCCGAAGCCGTGGTCCGAGATGATGAAGGTCACGGTGTCTGGCCCGGAGGCCTGCCGAAGCTCGCCGACAGCGACGTCCAGATCCCGGTAGATCGCGCGGGCGTGGCTCGCGATTTCCTCGATCACTGCGGGAGCCACCTCGGGCGGCCCGGTGCCGGAGAGGTGCTGCCAGAAAAAGTGCTGTACCCGGTCGGGCTCGTAGAAGATCACCGAAAGGAGGTCGCAGGGCCGCTCCTTCATGAGCCGCAGCGTGGCCTCCAGCCGCCGCTGACCGAGCCGGCGCAGCCGGGCGAGGTAGTCGAGCGCCTGGGCGCGGTAATCCGCGTGGCTCGCGACCAGCTGCGTCGGTGGCTCGAGCGAAATCACGTAGTCCTCCCCGAGGAGCGAGCAGAACTCGGGCGGGTAGATGATGTCCTTGGCGCCTGGCGGTGAGAGCATGCACGAGACCATGAAGCCGTTCACCGGCCGCACGGGATAGGACGGCACGACGTGCAGCGAGCCCACCGTCAGCCCTGCCTCGCCCACGAGCTCCCACAGCGTCTTTGCCTTGAGCGTCTTGGCGCTGATGAAGTCGCCCGTGCGGTAGCCCGCGGGGGGGCGACGGAAGCTGACCACGCCGTGCTTCCCGGGGTTCTTCCCTGTCATGAACGACGACCACGCGGGCGGCGTCAGGGGAGGGTAGGTCGAGCGCAGCTCGCCGTGGCACCCCTCGGCCATGAGGCGGGCGAGCTCCGGCATCTCGCCGGAGGCGGCGAACGGGCCGAGGAGACGGAACGTCGCCCCGTCGAGGCCGATGACCAAGACCCGACGGCGGCCGTTCATGCCGCGACCCGGTTGTGCGCCGCCGCCACCTCGACGCAGAGCGCAAGATACTCGCGGGCGATCGCTGGCCACGGATGGCGGCGCTCGACGAGCGCCTGGCCGCAGGCGCCGAGCCGCGTCGCCTCTTCGGGGCGGTCGAGCAGGCGCGCGAGCGCAGCGGCGAGGGCGGCGGCGTCGTCGCACGGCACGAGCACGCCCGTCTCACCGTCCCGGATCACCTCCGGGATGCCGTTGATGGCGCTCGCCACCACCGGGCGCCCGGCGGCCAGGGCCTCGATGCAGACGAGCGGCAACCCCTCGAAGCGTGACGGGCAGGCGACGAGCGCGGCGCCCTTGAGGAGGGCGACCGTCATCGCCCGGTCGGTCTCTCCGAGGAAGCGCACCCGGTCGGCCACGCCGTGGCGCGCCGCGAGCGCCGCGAGCTCGCCGCGCGCGCTGCCGTCGCCCGCGAGGAGGAGGTCGACGTCCGGCCGCGCGAGGCGGGCCACGGCCTCGATCAGCAGGTCGAACCCCTTCTGCGCCTCGAGGCGGCCGACGCCGAGCACGTAGGCGCGGGGGTGCGGGAACGACCCGGCGCCCTCCAACTCCCCAGGGTCGTAGCCGTTCGGCACCACGACCACTCGCCGTGCGCCGCCCACCGTGCTCGCGTAGGCGGCCGCTTCCTCAGAGCAGGCGGCCACCGCGTCGGCCGCGCGCACGAGCATGCGGAAGAGGCCCGGGTTCTCCGGCTGCCCGGGCGGCAGCGCCGCCTCCTGGAGGTTCAGGATCTGAGGGACGCGGGTCACGCGCCGCAGGAGCGCGGCGTAGGGGGCGAACCGCCGCATGCCGTGCACGCTGACCACGTCGGGCGCGAACTCGCGGACAGCGCCCACGAGACGCGCCGCCGCCACCGGCAGCTTGCGGGCGAAGCGGCGTAGGCGGCGGAGGTCGCGCGTCCGGGCGGGGAAGGGGTAGAGGCGAAGCTCACGCGCCCACCCGGGGAAGCGCAAGACGTCACCGTCGACCACCGCGCCTACCTCGTGCCCGGCGTTGCGCGCCGCCCCGGCCAGGGCGTCGATGATCAGCCGGACGCCGCCGACCGTGCCGTAATGCGGGCTGAAGAAGAGCAATCTCACGGGGGAGCGCCGGCGCGCCTGCCGGTCGCCCGCGGGTATATCGGGCAAAGGGTAGCGAGGCAAATCCGGCGGGTGATGGAGACAAACCGCCTAGCGCAACGCCGCGGCGTCGGCGAGCACGGTCAGGTAGCGCTCGGCGACGCTTGCCCAGGTGAGCTCCGCGCACACGAGCGCGCGGCCGCGCGCGCCGAGACGGTCGCGCCGCGGTGCGTCCTCGAGCAGGGCGCGAAGAGCGGCGGCCAGCGCGACCGGATCCTCGGGCGGCACGAGGAGACCGGTCTGGCCGTCGCTGACCGCGTCCGGGATTCCATCCACCCGGCTCGCCACCACGGCGCGCCCGCTCGCCATCGCCTCCAGGCAGACGAGCGGCATCCCCTCCCAGCGCGAGGGGCAGGCCACCAACCGGGCGCCACGGTAGAGCCGCGCCACCGTGGCGCGGTCCAGGGCCCCGAGCAGGTGCACCCGCGCGCCCAGCTCCAGCCGCTCCCGCATCGCTTCGAGGCGCGGGCGCTCCGGCCCGTCACCGGCGATGAGGAGATCGAGCTCCGACGCTCCCAGGTGGGCGAACGCCTCGAGCAGCACGTCGAAGCCCTTCTGGGGGACCAGCCGACCGACCGCGGCGACGTAGGGGCGGGGATGCGTGTGGGCGGGGCCGTCCGCGAACAGCTCGGGCTCGACCCCGTTCGGGATGACGGTCAGCCGATCCGCGACCTCCGGAGCGAGCGCCTGCGCAGAACCGGCGAGCGAGCGCGCACAGGCGACCACGCGCGTAGCCCGCCGCAGCGCCGAGCGGAGCGTGCGCGGGTTGGCCGTGAAGCGGCCGCCTGGCTCGCCCCCCTCGAGGCTGAGGACGAGTGGGGTGGCGGCGGCGAGCGCGCTCGCGTACGGCGCGTAGGAGGTGATGGCGAGGGTCAGCACCGCCTCGCTCGCCGCGTCCGTCACCGCCCGGCGCAGGGCCCGGGTCGCGCGCGGCAGGTCACGCAGGAAGCGCAGCTGGCGCGCCACGTGCCGGGCCCGGCGCGGCATCTGGTGGTATTCGTGGCGCACGACCGGCACGTCGCCGTCGCTTCTGGAGGTCGCAGGCTCTCCGCGCGCCAGGACGGTCACAGCGTGGCCGCGCGCGCGGAACACCTCGACCAGAATGCGCGCCTTCTCCTCGATGCCCCCGACCTGGCCGTAGCTCGGGCAGAAGAGGGCGATCCGCACCGAAGTCCTCTTAGCGCGGGCGCCGCACCGGTGCCAGGCGCAGCCCGCGGCACGACCCTAAAAGTGGCGGAGGGGAAGGTCGCAGTTTAGGCACCGCTGCGTCCATGGGTTGCTCCATCCGCCTCGGGCTGAGGTGACGGCCCTAACGGCGAAGAATCTCCCGCATCGTGGGCAGCGGCTAAAGGCGGCGACAGCGCCGGCGGCAGCGGCGGCCACCATCCACGTCAAGGCCATCCACAGCGCCTCCGTTTCGCTCTTAGCGAAGGCGGCAGCCAGGAATCCCACGACGGGGAGGTATCCGAGCATGAGCGCCCACATGAGCCGACGACGTCGGCGGATTCGGGCGAGTTGGTCACGTTCGGTCGTAGCACCTGAGCTACTCGGGACGGTGCCTACGGGTCAAACGGCGTCCTGCGTGAAACTGACCCACTACCCTAAAAGTTTACATAACCCTCCTTATCAGACGTTGAACTGTAGGCCCCAAATGCAAATGTCCGGTTTCTCCAAAGTAGAAATGTCCGCCCCGCGCCCACAATGGCGTCATGGCGGGGCTGCAGGTCATGTCCCAGCTGGCGGAGCGCCGGCTGACCCGGCGCCGGGCCGCCGCGTTGCTCGGGCTGAGCGAGCGCCAGGTCCGACGCCTCTACCGCGCGTTCCGGCGCGACGGCGCCAAGGCCCTGGCGTCCCGCCATCGCGGGCGGCCCAGCAATCGCCAGTTGGCCACGGCGACCCGCGAGCACGCGCTGACCCTCGTGCGCGCGCGATACGCCGACTTCGGCCCGACCTTCGCGCATCAGAAGCTCACCGAGCAGCACGGCCTCGCCTTCTCCGTTGAAACGCTTCGCGGGTGGATGACGGCAGCCGGCCTCTGGGTGCCGCGGGCGCAGCGCCTGCGGCGCAGCCAGCCGCCGCGGCCCCGACGGGCCTGTCTCGGCGAGCTCGTCCAGATCGACGGCTCGGAGCACGCGTGGTTCGAGGACCGCAGCCCCGGGTCCACGTTGCTCGTACGGCAGTAGTTGTTGGGGTCGCGGTCGCCGCCACAGCTGTTGCCGGTCTTGTCGACCGTGCCCGTACAGGCGTCGTTGTGACCCATGAACACGAGGACGTAGCGCGGTGACGGCGCC
>VBKJ01000212.1 GCA_005879795.1 Deltaproteobacteria bacterium | reverse complement strand
CCGGGCCTGAGCCCGGGCGCGATCTCGCCCTCGTAGATCTCGGCGCCCTGCTCGTCGGGCACGAGCATCATCACGATGTCGGCCTCGCGCGCCGCGGCGGCGGCGTCGACCACGCGCAGCCCGGCCTTCTCGGCCTTCGGGCGCGAGGCGCTGTCGGGGCGCAGCCCGACGCGCACGTCCATCCCGCTGTCGCGCAGGTTCTGCGCGTGGGCGTGGCCCTGGCTGCCGTAGCCGATGACGGCGATCTTCTTGCCCCTGAGCGGCGCGAGGTCGGCGTCTCCGTCGTGGTAGATATTCATGCGGCACGCTCCTTCTCTTTCCCGTCCACGGTGAGGACGCGCGTACCGCGGTACATCGCCACCTTGCCCGTGCGGACGATCTCCAGGATGCCGAGCGGCTTCAAGAGCTCGACCAGCGCGTTCACCTTCTCCTCCGCGCCCGTGATCTCGACAACGTAGGACTCGCGCGACACGTCGATGATCTTGGCGCGGAAGATGTCGACGATGTTGGCCAGCTCGCCGCGCGTGCGCTCGTCGGCGCGCACTTTGATGAGGACCAGCTCACGCTCGACGTGCTCGGTCTCGGTGAAGTCGCCGACCTTGATCACGCAGATGAGCTTGTTGAGCTGCTTCTCCATCTGCTCGAGCACCTGATCGTCGCCCCGCGTGACCAGCGTGATGCGCGACACGGTCGGGTCGAGCGTCTCGGCCACCGACAGGCTCTCGATGTTGAAGCCGCGGCCGCTGAACAGGCCGGCCACGCGCGCCAGCACGCCGAACTCGTTCTCGACCAGGATGGAGATGACGTGGCGCATGGGGCGCTCAGTGCGAGCGGTAGCGGGAGAGGATCTCCATGATCCTGTCCTTGCCGGCGAGCTTCAGCTTCTGGAGCCGTTTCTTCTCCATCTCCTCCTCGGGCGTCAGGTAGAGCTTCTGCTGAAAGGCGCCGAGCCGCCGCTCGAGGTCGACGTGCTCCTCGTAGTAGTGCCGGAGCTCCGGCTCTCGCTCGAGCAGGGTCCTGATGAGCGCCTCGTCCTTTTCTTCCATACCTCACCCCCGTGCTGAGCGGTACTCTCGAGCTTAATATGCTCCAAAACGGCCTGTCAACGCGACCGGGGCAGCTCCGCGTCCGGCGGACGGACGTAGACCGGCTCGAGCGTGCCCAGGTTGGCCGCCTCGCCCGCCGCGAGCCGCGCGGCGCCGAGCCGCGCGATCACGCCGCCGCGCGGATGATGGCTGGCGAAGGGCAGGAGGCGCGCATGCGCGCCCAGCACCTCGCCGTAGACCTCGCCCGCGTCGCCCACGACCGTGCAAGGGCGCGGAAGCCGCGCCGCGAGCGCCTCGGGCGCCAGCGCGAGATCGGGCGTGAGACGGCGCGGGCCGCCGGCCTCCAGCGCGAAGAGCGCCGCATAGACCTCGCGCTTGCGCGCGTCGAGCGCGGCGCACACGGTAGCGCCCGGCTCGGCGTCCACGACCCAGGCGAGGGCCTCAAGCGTCGGCACGCCCACCACCGGGAGCCCGCCGGCGAACGCGAGCCCCTTGGCGAGCGCGAGCCCGATGCGCAGCCCGGTGAACGAGCCCGGCCCAATCGACACCGCGATGCCCTCGAGGTCTTCGAGCGCGAGGCCCGCGTCGCCGAACACGCGCTCGACCAGCAGCGGCAACGAGGCGGTGTGGGAGCGCGACTCGCGGTACACCCCCTCGGCCAGGACGGCGCCGTCGCGCGCCACCCCGACCGCCGCGGTCCACGTCGCCGTGTCGAGCCCGAGGACGAGCGTCGGCGCCTAGCCCCAGAAGAGACGGTGGATGTCGTTGTAGGACACGAACACGATCAGCGTGATGAGCAGCAGGATGCCGACCTGCAGCGCGAGCTCGCGGTGCCGCGCGCCGAGCGGGCGGCGCATGACGCCCTCGATGGCGAAGAAGGCGAGGTGCCCGCCGTCGAGCGCCGGGATCGGGAGCAGGTTGAGGACGGCGAGGTTCACGGATAGGAAGGCGAGCGTCAGCAGGTAGTAGCGTCCTCCGGCTCGCGCCTGCTTCCCCGCCGCGCTCGCGATCGCGATCGGACCGCCGAGATCCTTGAACGGCACCCGCCCGGCCAGCATGAGCTTGAGCCCCTGCAGGACCATGACCGCGTGGGTTGCGGTCTCCTGCGCGGCGATCCCGACGGCCGTGAGCGGGCCGACCGCCTCCCAGTCGATCGACACCTCGACTCCGATGCGATAGACCTTGCCCGCGTCCTCGCCGTAGATGGTCCGGTTCTCGTGCAGCTCCGGCGTGACCTCGAGCGGGAAGCGCGCCCCGCCGCGCTCGACCGTCAGCCGCAGCCGCTCGCCCTTCGAGAGGACGACGGTCTTGGAGAGCTGCTCCCAGGTGCCGATCGGCGTGTCGTCGATGGCGACGATCCGGTCGCCCGCCTGGAGGCCCGCCCGCTCGGCAGGCAGCCCGGCCGTGACGCCGCCGACGCGCGGCTCGGTCGAGGGCTTCTCCACGCCCACCGCCGCGAAGAGGACCGCGTAGACGACGAACGCGAACACGAAGTTCATCGCCGGGCCGGCGGAGACGATCGCCGCGCGGCGGGCGAGCGACTGGGTCGAGAAGGCGCGCTCCGGGCTGGCGAGCGCCTCCTCTCCCTCCTCCTCGCCGAGCATCTTCACGTAGCCGCCCAGCGGGATCGCCGACACGGCGTACTCGGTCTCCCCTGACTTGCGCGCCAGCACCACCGGACCGAAGCCGATCGAGAAGCGCTCCACCAGCACGCCCACCCGCTTGGCCACCGCGAAGTGCCCGAGCTCGTGCACGAAGACGAGCACCCCGATCGCGACCGAGAACGACAGCAACGTAAACAGGAAGGAATGGATGTCCATCGTCACCTTCAGGCCGGTGGCAGGACGGCGTAGTAGTAGGCGAACACGACGGGGAAGAGGAGGCTGTCCAGCCGGTCCAGAATGCCACCGTGTCCCGGGATAATCCAGCCGGAGTCCTTGGCGCCGAAGGCGCGCTTCAGGGCCGACTCGCACAGGTCGCCGAACTGCGCCAGCACGCTGATCGCCATGCCCAGCACGACCGCCTCGCTTCTTCCCCGATCGCCGAAGAAGAGCAGGCGGCAGAGCGAGGCGATCAGCATCGCGCCGGCCAGCGCGCCGAGTGCGCCCTCGACCGTCTTGCTCGGGCTGATCGAGGGGGCGAGCGGGTGGCGGCCGAAGGCGCGGCCGGTCAGATAACCGCCCGAGTCCGAGCCCATGGCCGCGAAGACCGTGAACAGCACCCAGCGCCAGCCCTGGTCGTGGTCCGCCTCCCGCAGCAGCACGAAGTGCGGCGTGAAGAAGCCGACGTAGAGCACGCCCAGGAGGGAGAGCCCGAGGCGATGCATGGCACCCGCGAGATCATCGGCATGCAGGAGCGGGAACATGAGCCCACCGATGACCGCCAGCCCGAGGCCCGCGCCCCATACCTCCGGCCGCCGCGAGGCGACGCCCCCGGCGATCACGAGCCCCCACAGGAGGCCGGCCGCACGCTCCACGGCGTCGCCGGGCAGCGCCATCGCGAAATACTCGAACAGCGCGATCGCCGCCACCGCCATGATGAAGCCCGCGAACACGTGCGTCGGCAGGTACTCGACGATGAGCCACAGGCCCGGCAGCGCGATGGCCGCCGTGGCAAGCCGGGTGCGCAACATTTGACTAAATCACCCGGGGGCCCGTCCGCTGCTCGCACGCTCCGCGCGCTGCGCTGCTCCGCTGCCCCCGGACCCCGTCGGCCGGCTCGAGCGCTCTCGCGCTCGGCCTCCCCCCGAGGCCTGGCGCCGCAACCGGCGACGACCTCACCTAGTTCGCTGCGCGCAGCTTCTCGCGCTCGACCTGGGCGGACGTACGGCCGAAGCGGCGCTGGCGCTGCTGGAAGAAGGCGAGCGCCTGGAGGTAGTCGCGCTCGCGGAAGTCGGGCCACAGGGTGTCGGTCACGTACATCTCGGTGTACGCGAGCTGCCAGAGGAAGAAGTTGCTGAGGCGCATCTCGCCGCTGGTGCGGATCAGGAGATCGGGATCCGGGATGCCGCTCGTGCCGAGGTGCTTGGCGAGCGTGCCGGCGGTGATCCGGTCGGGGTCGAGCTCGCCGCGCCGGACGCGCCGGGCGACGGCGCGCGCGGCGCGCGCGATCTCCTCGCGCCCGCCGTAGCTGACGGCGAGGATCACGGTCATACCGGTGTTGCGCCGGGTCGCGGCGATGGTGGCGCGCAGCGCCCCGCGCACAGGCAGCGGCAGGCGGCGGAGGCTGCCGACGGCGAGCAGGCGGATCTGGTGCTTCATCATCTTGCCGAGCTCGGTCGCCAGGTAGCGGCGGAGGAGCGCCATGAGCCCGTCGACCTCGCGCGGCGGGCGGCGCCAGTTCTCCGTGGAGAAGGCGTAGAGCGAGAGGTAGCGGATGCCGAGGCGCCGGCTGGTCTCGACTACCGCCCGCACCGATTCCTTGCCGACGCGATGCCCCTGCAGACGCGGCAGGCCGCGCCGCTCGGCCCAGCGCCCGTTGCCGTCCATGATGACGGCCACGTGACGCGGCAGGTGAGTCGGATCGATCTCCACCATCAGACAGCCATGATCTCGTCTTCCTTCCCTTTGAGCGTTTTCTCGACGCGCTCGATGTACTCCTTGGTGAGCGCCTCGACCTTCTCGGCGGCGTGTCGCCGGTCGTCCTCCGTGATCTCCTTGTCCTTCTCGAGCTCCTTCAGCATCTCGAGCGAGTCCCGGCGGTGGCTGCGGACCGACACGCGGTAGTCCTCGGCCAGCTTGCGCACGTGCTTGACCAGGTCCCGCCGGCGCTCCTCGGTGAGCGGCGGGATGGGCACCCGGATCAGCTTCCCGTCGTTGAGCGGATTGAGCCCGAGGTCGGAGCTCTTGATCGCCTTCTCGATGGCGCCGATCACGCTCTTGTCGTAGGGCTGCACGACCAGCAGGCTCGGCTCGGGCGCGGAGAGCGTGGCGAGCTGGTTGAGCGGCGTCTTGGCACCGTAGTAGTCGACCGTGATGCCCTCGAGGAGCGCCGTCGAGGCGCGGCCCGTGCGCACGTGCGAGAGCTCCTTGCGGAAGGCCCCCATCGTCTTCTCCATGTCCTGCCTGGTGCTCTCGAGGACCTCGCCCCCGGGCGTCATGTCCGTCCTCCGTGCACGAGCGTGCCGATGCGCACGCCCGTGACCGCCTTCTTGATGTTCCCGGGCTGCATCATGTTGAAGACGAGGATCGGGAGCCCGTTGTCCATACACAGCGAGATCGCGGTCGCATCCATCACCTGGAGCTGACGCGAGAGGACATCGATGTAGGTGAGCTCCTCGAAGCGCACCGCGCCGGGATGCTTGAGCGGGTCGGCGTCGAAGACGCCGTCCACGCGCGTCGCCTTGAAGATGACCTCGGCCCCGATCTCCATGGCGCGGAGACTCGCAGCCGTGTCGGTGGTGAAGAAGGGGTTGCCGGTGCCGGCGGCGAAGATGACCACGCGCCCCTTCTCGAGATGCCGCGTCGCGCGGCGGCGGATGTAGGGCTCGGCCACCTGCTGCATCTCGATGGCGGAGAGCACGCGGGTCTGCACGCCGAGCTTCTCGAGCGCGTCCTGCAGGGCGAGCGCGTTGATGATGGTGGCCAGCATGCCCATGTAGTCGGCGGTAGCGCGGTCGAGACCGCGCGCGCTCGCCGCCAGGCCGCGAAAGATGTTGCCGCCGCCGATCACCAGGGCGAGCTCGCAGCCGAGGGCGTGGACGTCCTTCAGCTCGGCCGCGAAGGCCGCGAGGACGCCGGGGTCGATGCCGTAGCCCCCCAGACCGGCCAGGGCCTCCCCGCTGATCTTGAGGAGGACGCGGCGGTAGCGGGTCGCGCCGGACACGCCCGGCGCGGGCTCAGGCTCCGGGCGCGCCTCCAGCGGGGCTCTCCTTGGGCGCCGTCTCGCCGAGCTTGAAACGTGCGAAGCGGCGCACCGCCACGTTCACCCCAAACCGCACGATGGCCTCCCGGACGATCTCCGCGACCGTGCGCCCGGGGTCTTTGATGAAGGGCTGCTCCAGGAGGCAGACGTCCTTGTAGAAGCGCTCCACCTGGCCCTCGACGATGCGCTCGATCACCTTCTCGGGCTTGCCCGACTGCAGCGCCTGCTTGCGGTAGATGGCGCGCTCGGCCTCGAGCTCCGCCGCCGGCACGTCCTCCCGGGCGACGTAGCGCGGCTCGTTGGCCGCCACCTGCATGGCTAGGTCCTTCACCAGCTGCTGGAACTCGGGCGTCTTGGCGACGAAGTCGGTCTCGCAGTTGACCTCGATCAGCACGCCGATCTTGCCTGGCGGGTGGATGTAGGCGCCGATCGCGCCGTCGGTGGCCGTGCGCGTCGCCTTCTTGGCCGCCTTGGCGAGCCCACGCTCGCGCAGGATGCGGACCGCCCTCTCGACGTCGCCGCCGGCCTCCCCGAGCGCCTTCTGGCAGTCGAGGAGGCCCGCGCCGGTCTTCTCGCGCAGGTCCCTTACCTCTCCGAGTCCCATCGTGCCTAGCGCGCCTCCGCCTCCACCACGTCCATCGCCGGCGCACCGCCGCCCGCGCCGTCCTCCGCGCTCGCGGGCTCCTGCCCGGCGCCGCGCTGCCGCTCCTCGTAGAGGTTGCGGCCCTCGATCACCGCCTCGGCGATCGCGGCGCAGAAGAGGCGGATGGCGCGGATGGCATCGTCGTTGCCCGGGATCTTGTGATTGATCAGGTCCGGGTCGCAGTTCGTGTCGACCACCGCCACCACCGGGATGCCGAGCTTGTTCGCCTCCTTGACGGCGATCTCCTCCTTCTTGGGATCGATCACGAAGAGCGCATCCGGCAGCTTGCGCAGCCCCTTGATGCCGCCCAGCGAGGAGAGGAGCTTCTCGCGCTCGTGGCGCAGCCCCTGCAGCTCCTTCTTGGTGAGCGCCTCGACCACCTGCGCGTCCTCGAGCATCTCGTCGAGCTTCTTGAGACGATCGATCGACTGCTTGATGGTGTGGAAGTTCGTCAGCATGCCGCCGAGCCAACGCGTGTTGACGTAGAACGCCCCGCAGCGCTCCGCCTCCTCGCGGATGGCGTCCTGGGCCTGCTTCTTGGTGCCGACGAACAGCATCTGCCCGCCCTGCGCGGTGAGATCGCGTACGAAGGTGTGGGCGTCGCGGAAGAGCTTCACGGTCTGCTGCAGGTCGATGATGTAGATCCCGTTGCGGGCGCCGAAGATGTAGGGCTTCATCTTCGGGTTCCACCGGCTGGTCTGGTGGCCGAAGTGGACCCCCGCCTCGAGCAGGTTCTTCATGGTGACATCAGTCATGCGGGCTCCTTGATCCGTCCCTCCTTTCCGCGCACGTGGCGAAAACCGGGCCCATACCAGAAAGGCCGGTCCGCACGCAATTAGGCAGGGCTGTGCGGGTCACTGGTTCATCGAGTCGAGGAACTCCTGGTTCGACTTCGTGCCCTTGATCTTGTCGTGCAGGAACTCCATCGCCTCGACCGTGTTCAGCTGGGAGAGGAGCTTGCGCAGGATCCAGACGCGGTTGAGCACGTCGCGCGGCAGGAGCAGCTCCTCCTTGCGCGTCCCCGACCGCGTCGCGTCCATGGCCGGGAACATGCGCTTGTCCATCAGGCGCCGGTCGAGGTGGATCTCCATGTTGCCGGTCCCCTTGAACTCCTCGAAGATGACCTCGTCCATGCGGCTGCCGGTGTCGACCAGCGCCGTGCCGATGATGGTCAGGCTGCCGCCGTCCTCGATGTTGCGCGCCGCGCCGAAGAACTTCTTCGGGCCGCGCAGCGCATTCGAGTCGACGCCCCCGGAGAGGATCTTGCCGCTCGGCGGGACGACCGAGTTGTAGGCGCGCGCAAGCCGCGTGACCGAGTCGAGCAGGATGACGACGTCCCTCCCGTGCTCCACCAGGCGCTTCGCCTTCTCGATCACCATCTCCGCCACCTGCACGTGGCGCGTCGGCGGCTCGTCGAAGGTCGAGCTCACCACCTCGCCCTTCACCGAGCGCTGCATGTCGGTCACCTCCTCGGGCCGCTCGTCGATGAGCAGCACGATGAGGACGACGTCGGGATGGTTGGCGGTGATGCCGTGCGCGATGTTCTGCAACATCATCGTCTTGCCGGTGCGCGGTGCGGCGACGATGAGGCCGCGCTGCCCCTTTCCCACCGGCGTGAGCAGATCGATGATGCGCGTGGTGTGCTCCTCGGGGTCGAACTCGAGGTGCAGGTGCTCGTCGGGGTAGAGCGGCGTGAGGTTGTCGAACAGGATCTTCTCGCGTGCCTTCTCGGGCTCATCGAAGTTGATGGTCTCGACCTTGAGCAGCGCGAAGTAGCGCTCGCCCTCCTTGGGGGGGCGGATCTGTCCCGCGACCACGTCGCCGGTGCGAAGGTTGAAGCGGCGGATCTGGCTGGGCGAGACGTAGATGTCGTCCGGGCCCGGCAGGTAGTTGTAGTCGGGCGCGCGCAGGAAGCCGAAACCGTCGGGGAGTATCTCGAGCACACCCTCGCCGCAGATGAAGCCGTTCTGCTCGGTCTGCGCCTGCAGGATGGAGAAGATGAGCTCCTGCTTACGCATCGCGGCCGCGCCCTCGATGTTCATGTCCTTGGCGATCGCCGCGAGGTCGCCGATCTTCTTGTCCTTCAGCAATTTCAAGTTGAGCGCGCCGGGTTCTTCGGCCGGTGTGGCCTCCGCTTTCACCTGCGCGTCGGCGCGTACCTCCCCTGCTGGCCTCTCCCTGGTGCTCAAGGACGGTTCCTCCCTGCGAGTGCGGATTGCATTGGAGCTGTTATGCGCTCACGCCGGCTCACGGCGAACCGACGGAATGCCCGACGAAATGAACGTGCGCCTCGCGCTGTTTGGGGGAACCGGGGCGGTGATGGATACACCGAAGAGTAGGCAATCGGTCCCGGACTGTCAAGCGGAACGGCTCGATTTCGCCGTGCTGCTGCCGGCTTGGCGCAGCCCAGCGAGGAGCTGCTCCAAGTCTGGCGGAAGCGGGGCACGGACCACCATGCGGGCCCCGCTCGAGGGGTGGTCGAAGCGGATCTCGGCGGCGTGGAGGGCCTGGCGCGGGAAGGCGAGCCCCCCCGCGGTCCGCCCCGCGTGCCGCGGTCCGTAGACCCGGTCGCCGACGATCGGATGGCCCACCGCCGCGAGGTGGACGCGCAGCTGATGGGTGCGACCGGTCTCGGGCTCGAGGCGCATCAGGGTCGCGCCCGGGAAGCGTTCGAGCGCCGTCCAGCGTGTGAGCGCGGCGCGCCCGCGGCGGCTGTGCACGCTCATGCGCTTGCGTTCACGTGGATGCCGGCCCACGGCCCGGTCGATGGTGCCGCTCACCGGGCCGAGGTGACCCCGGACCACGGCGAGGTAGACCTTCTGGACGGTCCGCGTGCGGAACTGCCGCGCGAGGGCCTCGAGCGCCGGCGCCGTGCGCGCCACCAGCAGCACCCCCGAGGTGTCGCGGTCGAGACGGTGCACGATGCCGGGCCGATCGGGGCGGCCGACGCCCGCCAGGGTGCCGAGCCGGTGGGCGAGCGCGTTCACGACCGTGCCGCGCCGGGCGCCCGGCGCGGGGTGCACGACCATGCCGGGCGGCTTGTCGACGGCGAGCAGGTCGGCGTCCTCGTAGAGGACGGCAAGGGGGAGCGGCTCTGGCTCCGCCGCCAGCGGCTCGGGCTCGGGCAGCTCGACCTCCAGCCGTGCGCCGACGCCGAGAAGGTGGGCGCTCTTGCGGGCCACCCCGTCGACGCGCACGCGCCCCGCGTCGATCAACCGTTTCGCCTGCGACCGCGTCCCCACCTCCGCTACCCCCGCCAGGAAGCGATCGAGGCGCACGCCCGCCCCGCCGGCGGGTACGACCAGCTCGAGGCGCCCCGGGACGCTCGCCGCAGGGGGCCGGACCCCGAGGCCCGGCGAGGGGCCGGCGGGGGTGCCGCCGCGACCTTCGAGGGCGCCGACCGCGGCGCAAGACCGAGCCGCCCCGCCCAGCGGCGCCCGAGCGGGAGCGCCGGCGCCCCCGCCGGCCCCTCGCCGCGCACCGGTCACGACCCCCCGCCCAGCACCCGCCGCGCCCGCGCGACGTCGCGCGCGATCGCCGCCCGCAGCGCCTCGGGCCCGCCGAACGCCTCCTCGCCGCGCAGGCGCTCGATCACCTCGACCACCAGCCAGCGCCGGTAGAGGTCGCCGCTGAAGTCGAGCAGATGGACCTCGACCGTCCGCTGCCGGCCGGCGAAGGTCGGTCGCACCCCGACGTTGAGGACGGCCTCGCGCATACGCCCGTCGACCTCGACGCCGACCGCGTACACGCCGTCCGGCGGCAAGAGGAGGCCAGCGCGGAGGTGCAGGTTTGCGGTGGGGAAGCCGAGCGTCCGCCCGCGGCGATCGCCCGCCACCACCCGGCCGCGGAGCGTGTAGGGCCGGCCGAGGAGCGCCCGCGCGCTCGGCATGTCGCCCGCCTGGAGCAGTGCGCGGAGCCGCGTGCTGCTCACCTGCTCGCCGTCGCCCGCCGCCTTGACCGGGCCCACCACCTCGACCTGGAACCCCAGGCGTGCGCCGAGCGTGCGCAGCGTCTCGCTGGTGCCGGCCCGGTCGCGCCCGAAGTTAACGTTGTAGCCGACCACGACGTGCTCGAGCTCGAGATGGCGGAGCAGGAAGTCGCGCACGAAGGCCTCCGGGTCGAGCGCGGCGAACGCTCGCGTGAAGCGTTGGATGACGGTCACGTCGACGCCCAGGCCGGCCAGGCTCGCCAGGCGATCGTGCAGGGTCTGGAGCATGAGCGGCGCGCGCGCGGGCGTCAGGACCGCGACCGGGTGCGGCTCGAAGGTGAGGGCCACCGCCAGACCTTTCGCCTCCCGCGCGCGCGCCACCGCGCGGCGCACGATCGCCTGGTGGCCCAGATGCGCTCCGTCGAAGTTGCCGAGCGTGAGGACGCTGCCGGGAAGCCGCTCGGGTCGGCGCGCGAGGTGGCGGACGACGCGCATCGCCACATCATATATACGACGCCCCCCGCCGGTTGAAGGTTGGGGCGGGCGCCGCGGCGGGCCGCGTAGTGACGTGCCTGCTTGTGGGCGGCTGAGAACCGTCGCAGCGTGCGTCGCGGGAACGGGGGCGCCGGCGGAGCGCCGATGAATCGCGCGCTAAGCCGAGCGAGGCTTTGCCGAGCGAGGCGCGGGTCCGAGGGCATCGGAAGCGCGCAGGGCGCGCAGCGCCCGAGCACTGGACGGGCCCCCGGATGAGTTAATTCTCCAGCTCGCTCAGCTTCTGCCGCGCGCGCGCCGCCTCCTCCGAGCTCGGGTAGTCGCGGATCAGCTTAGCAAACGCGAGGCGGGCATCGGGGGAGTCGCCCATCCCGACGAACAGGTTGCCCTGCGCCCAGAGCGCGGACGGGGCCTTGTCGCCCTTCGGGTACTTGGTCACCACGTCGTAGAACTTCGTGACCGCCTGGTTCTGGTCGCCGCGCAGCGCATAGCAGCGCGCCGCCCAGTAGAGCGCGTTGTCGGCGAGCGACGAGTCCTTGTGGTTGGCGGCGAAGCCGTTCAGCTGCGGCACCGTGCGCGCGCAGTCCTGGCGCGCAAGACCGTCGAGCAAGGTCAGGTACTCGGTGCGCTCGGGGGCGTTGACGGTGCCCGCCGCCTTCTGCTCGCGCGCGATCTCCTGCCGCCACTCGTCGTCGCCCGCGGCGGCGGGTGGGCGCGCGCCCGCGGGCGGCGCGCTGGCGGTGGCCGCAGGCGGCGTGGCGGGCGGCGCCGTCGCGGCGGGAGGCGGGCTGCCGCTGCCGGTCGCGCGCTCGAGCTCGCTCAAGCGCTGCTCGAGCGCAGTCAGCCGATCCTCGCTCGGCGCCCCACCGCCCGGACGGCGGGGATGCCCTTCCTCCAGGTCCGCACGCAGGCGCTCGATCTCCTTCTGCACCTCCTGCATCTGCCTCCGCTGGTCCTGGAGGATCCCGCGCAGCTCGCGGTCCTGCTGCACCAGCTCGGCGCGGGTCGCGCAGCCGGCGAGCAACAGCAGCGCGAGCGCGGCCCCGCGTGTCGGGCGCGCGGTCACTGGCCGAGGACCACCGAGTGAGCCCGCCGGTTGCGCGCCCAGCAGGTCTCGTTCTCCTCGTGGCAGAGGGGCAGCTCCTTGCCGTAGCTGATGGTCGAGACGCGCTCAGCGCCGATCCCCTGTGCCACCAGGTAGTCCTTCACGGCCTTCGCCCGCTTGGCTCCCAGCGCCAGGTTGTACTCGATGGTGCCGCGGCTGTCGCAGTGCCCCTCGAGCTCGATCTTGGCGCGGCTGTTGCTCCGCAGCCAGTCGAGGTTGCGGGCCAGCGCGTCACGGGCGCCCGCGTCGAGCTCGTAGCTGTCGTAGGCGAAGTGAACGTCCTTCAGGATGCCGTCCTCCTCGGGCGGGAGCCCCCGCTTGCTCCGCTCGAGGCTCGAGCCGCTCGCTCCGAGGCCCTCCTCGCCCAGGCCCGCGCCGCCCGCGCCGGCCTCGCCCGGCCGGGGGCCCTTCTTCTTGCAGGCGCCTGCGAGCGGAAGGACGAGAAGCAGTGCCAGCGCCACGCGCCACATGCTCGACGTTCTCATGCCGACCGCCTTCCCAGACCGCCGGTGCGCACGGCTCAGTCCAGCCGCGGCGACCAGGCAGGCGAGGTATCATCACCCGCACCGCGGGTCAATTGTTTCTGCGTCTTGCCGTCCCGGTCGGCGAGGAAGAGGTGCGCGCGGCCGGCGCGCGTGGAGGAGAAGACGAGGTAGCGGCCGTCGGGCGCCCACGACGGGTTCTCGTTGCTCCCGGCGGAGGTGATGCTCTGGGCACCGCTCCCGTCGGGGGCAGCGACGACGATCTGGAAGCCGCCCGGCCCGCGCGTCGCCCAGGCGAGGCGATCGCCTTTGGGTGACCAGGCGGGGGAGGTGTTGTAGCTTCCCGTCGACGACACGCGCATGAGCCCGCTGCCGTCGACGTTCATCACGTAGACCTGCGGCGACCCCGCCCGCCCCGAGCAGAAGGCGAGGCGCCGCCCGTCGGGCGCCCACATCGGCGCCACGTCGATGGCCCAGTGATCGGTGAGCCGCTTGATCATCTGCCCGCCGCGGTCGAGGAGGTAGATGTTGGAGTTGCCGCCCTCCTCGCGCGTGACCAGGAGCTTCGAGCCGTCGGGCGACCAGGCGCCGTCCAGCACCACGCCGGGGCCCGGCACGACGCGCGTCACCTGGCGGCTCGCCAGCTCGATCTGGAAGAGGTGCGGGAAGTGCTGGCGATACGAGGTGAAGAGGATGGCGCGCGCGTCCGGACGCCAGCGCGGGGTCACGACCAGGGAGCGCTCGTCGGTCACCTTCACCGGCTCGTCCTGATCGAAGGTGAAGCGGTAGACGTCCTTCAGGCGGCCGCCGCGCGCGCTGACCAACGCGATCGCCGAGTCGAAGGGGCCGCGCTCGCCGGTCAGGAACTCGAGGATCGCGTCGGCGGTCCTGTGCGCCATGCGGGGCAGGTCGGCGCGCGGGCCGCTGTAGCGCCGGCTCACCTGCGGCACGTCGTGGCGCCCCGGCACGTCGAAGAGGCGGACCTCGACCGTGACCGTGTCGCCGCCCGTCGTGACGCCCCCCTTCACCAGCGCCTGCGCCCCGAGCGAGGCCCAGCCGACGAAATCGATCTCGCCGGCCGTGATGCCGGACGTCTGCGGATTCTCGATGAAGGTCTTCGGATCGAGGAGGCGGAAGTAGCCGGAGAGGTCGAGGTCCCGCGACAGCACCTGGGAAAAGCGCGTGCCGAGCTCGCCGCCCGTGTCGCCACCCAGGTTCTTGAGCGGCACGACCGCGATCGGGAACGACTCGCTTCCCGGCCCGAAGATCTGTCCCGTCACCACCGCGGCCGCCAGCGACGGGCCGCCGAGCGCCACGGCGAGCACCGCGAGTGCGGCGACCCCCCTCATCGTCCTCATCCTGCCCCCCGCCCTCCACTCTCCTCGGAGTGGAACTCGATCACGAACTCGCGGAACTCGCTCGCGTAGCGTGCCGGCGGCGGCGGCAGCTGGCGGACGTGCTGGACGGCGCGCAGGGCGGAGCCGTCGTACGCCGGGTTGCCGGAGCTCTGCGCGAGCCGGATGTCGCTCACCTGGCCGTCGGGCGCGATCTCAAAGCGCACCGCGGCGACCAGGCCCGGGCGCGCGATGACGTTCGTCCACTGTGCCTTGATCGTGTTGATGACCTGCTGGCGGTAGGCGATGAACTCGAGGCCGACGAGCTGACCGCCGCCGCCCTTTCCCTCGCCGCCGCTGCCGATCGGGCCGGAACCGGCGTCGTTGCCGCCGACGCCGCCCCCGGAGCGCTGGCGCCAGCGCTCTGCGGCCGCGGAGTACGCGTCGCGGGGGGTGGCCTCCTCCCTGCCGCCCGGGCTGCCGGCGCTGGAGGCCGTCGTCTTCGGCGGCTCGGGCGGTTTCGCCGGTGACGGCTTGGGCGGCTCCGGCTTCTTCGCCTCCGCCTTCGGCGGCTCGGGTGACCTTGCTGGCTCCTGGGCCTTGGCCTGGGGCTTCGGCGGCTCCGGGGGCTTCGCCTCGGGCTTTGGCTCCGGCGGCTTCGCTTCGGGTTTCGGCGGCTCCGGCGGCTTCGGCTTCTCGGGGATGTGGACCGTCGTTTCCTCGGCGGCGACCGGCTTCGGCTCCGGCTTGGGCTCAGGCGGCTTCGCCGGCTCGGCGGGCTCGGCCTTCGGGGGTGGCGGGGGCGGCTCGGCAGGCTCGGCCTTCGGCGGCGACGCGGGCGGCCCGGCGGGTCCGCCCGAGAGATCCCGCCCCGGGGCGCCCGGCGGCAGCCGACCGCCGACGGCGCTCGGATCTGTCAGCTCGACCGTGTACGCGACCATCGGCAACGGGCGGGTCCCGACGTGGCCGGCGAGGAGGACGGCCGCCGCCACGACGAGCGCATGACCCAGGGCCGAGAGGCCGATCATGCGGGCGAAGCGATCGTCCCACTCGGGCGCCAGCCGGAGCGGGCGCGAGGCCGCCATGGTGCTACCGCCGCCGCTCCGGGGGCGGCTCGGTCACCAGCCCGACGCGCGTCAGGCCAGCGTCGTGCACCGCCCCCATGACGCGCATCACCTGACCGTACGGCACGGCCTGATCGGCGCGCACGTAGAGCTGGCGGTCGGGGCGCGCCGCCGCGATCGCGGCGAGCTTGGCCGTGAGCTGCTCGGGCGTCATGGGCGTGTCGTTCAGGAAGAGCTGCCCCGTCTTCCCGACGTTCACGACCAGCTGCTCCTCCTGCCCGGTGAGCGGTCCCGCTGCCACCTTCGGCAGGTCGACCGACACGCCCTGCTGGAGGATCGGCGCCGTCACCATGAAGATGATGAGCAGCACCAGCATCACGTCGACGAGCGGCGTGACGTTGATCTGCGAGATCGCGTCGTTGGCGGACGAGCCCTGGTCGAAAGTCATTTGAAGAAATGGCGCCCGGCGATGTTGAGAAATTCGGACGCGAAGGTGTCCATCTCGGCCGTGAGCACGCGCACCTGGCGCGCGAAGCGGTTGTACATCACGACCGCGGGGATGGCAGCCGCGAGCCCAACGGCGGTAGCCACCAGCGCCTCCGCGATGCCGGGCGCCACCGCCTGGATGCTCGAGCTGGTGGTGACCGAGAGGCCGCGGAACGCGGTCATGATGCCCCACACGGTGCCGAAGAGGCCGATGAAGGGCGCCGTGCTCGCGGTGGTGGCGAGGAACGTGAGCCCGCGCTCGAGGCGGGTCACCTCCTGGGTGCGCGCCCGCACCATGGCGCGTTGCACGTTCTCGATGCCGCCGAACTCGCTCGCCTCCTCGTCGCCACCGGGATTGCCGCGCTTCGCCTTGGTGGTCCGCTGCAGCTCCTGGTAGCCGCCGCGGAACACCTGGGCCACCGGGCTCTCCTTCAGGTCGACGCTCGCGGCCTGGATGGCGGCGAGGTTCTTGGCGTCCCAGAAGATGTCGATGAACCTCCCCGACTGCCGCCGCGCGCGCCGCATCTCCACGCTCTTGGCGAGCGCGATCCCCCAGCAGCCGACCGAGAAAGCGACCAGGATGACGAGCACCGCACGCACCACGGGGCCCGAGCCGACGATCATGTCGAGCACCGTGTCGGGGCGCGCGGGGAGCGGCGCGGCTGCCTGCGCCAGGATACCGCCGACCAGCGCCCTGCCCAGCTCCACGCAGTTCGGAATCATCAGCGACGTGCCACCCCGCAGCCCTGCTCCGCCCCGCGCGCGAACCTAGCGGAGGGCCCCCGACCAGTCAATTCGCGGCCGGGCGCCACCTGCGGCCGGGCGCCACCCGCGGCCGCGCTTCATACGGCCGCGCTTCACCTTGACCCGCCGAGGCTAACATGGAATAGAAAATTTCTCCGCTAACCCCGCGCGCAGCTCCCAGGCCGGCGCGCGGCCCCGACCGAGGAGGCTCGACCCGTGGCGATCCGCGTCGGCATCAATGGCTTCGGCCGCATCGGACGGAACGTGCTCCGCGCCTGCCTCGACGAGCGCGGGCTCGAGTTCGTCGCGGTGAACGACATCACCGACGCCAGGACGCTCGCGCACCTCCTCAAGTACGACTCCGTGCACGGGACGCTCGGGAGAGAGGTGCGCGCCGGCGCGGACGGGCTCACCCTCGACGGGAAGCCGATCCGGGTGCTCGCCGAACGCGATCCTGCCAAGCTGCCCTGGAAGCAGCTCGGCGTGGACCTGGTCCTCGAGTGCAGCGGCCTCTTCACCGAGCGCGACCTGGCCGCCAAGCACCTCGCGGCGGGCGCCCGGAAGGTCATCATCTCCGCGCCCGCCAAGGGGGCGGACTTGACCATCTGCATGGGCGTGAACGAGCGCGCCTACGACCCGGCCAAGCACGCCGTCGTCTCCAACGCCTCGTGCACCACCAACTGCCTCGCCCCCCTCGCCAAGGTGCTGCACGAGTCGTTCGGCATCCGGCGCGGCCTCATGACCACCATCCACTCCTACACCAACGACCAGCGCATCCTCGACCTGCCGCACGAGGACCTCCGCCGCGCGCGGGCGGCCGCGCTCTCCATGATCCCGAGCAGCACGGGCGCCGCACGCGCCATCGGCCTCGTGCTACCCGAGCTGAACGGCAAGCTCGACGGCATGGCGGTGCGCGTGCCGACGCCGAACGTCTCGCTGGTCGATCTCACGGTCGAGCTCGAGAAGCCGGCCACCGAGGAGAAGGTGAACGCGGCCATGAGAGAGGCCGCGGCCGGGCCGCTCGCGGGTATCCTCCTCTACTGCGAGGAGCCGCTCGTCTCCTCGGACTTCAACGGCACGGCCTACTCCTCGATCCTCGACGCCAAGCTCACCCGCGTCATGGACGGCACCTTCTGCAAGGTCCTCGCCTGGTACGACAACGAGTGGGGCTTCTCCAGCCGGATGCGCGACGTCGCGCTCCTGGTGGGCCGAGGCCTCCGCTAGACCGGGGCAGCGGGTGCGGTCGCTCGAGGACCTCGACGTCGCGGGCAAGCGCGTCTTCGTCCGCGCCGATCTGAACGTCCCCCTCGAGGCCGGACGCATCACGGACGCGACGCGCATCGACGCCACCCTACCGACGATCCGCTACGTCCTCGAGCACGGCGGCCTGCCGATCGTCGCCTCGCACCTGGGCCGCCCGCGGGGCAGGCCGGCGCCGGAGCTGTCGCTCCGTCCCGTCGCCGACTACCTGCGCCGTGCGCTCGGCGTCCCGGTCGAGCTCGCGCCCGACTGCATCGGCGAGGCGGTGGAGCGTCTCGTCGCCGGGGCGCGCCCGGGTCAGGTCGTCGTGCTCGAGAACCTCCGCTTCCACCCCGGGGAGGAGAACGACGATCCCAGCTTCGCCGAGCGGCTCGCGCATCTGGCGGACGTGTACGTCGACGACGCCTTCGGCGCCGCCCACCGGGCCCACGCCTCCACCGCCGGCATGGCACGCTTCTTCCGGGACAAGGCGGCGGGGTTCCTGCTCCGGCGGGAGGTCGAGTTCCTGCAGCGTCTCCTCGCCGCGCCCGAGCAGCCCTTCGTCACGGTCCTCGGCGGCGCCAAGGTGTCGGACAAGATCGGCGTGCTCGAGAACCTGCTCGGCCGGGTCCAGTCCTTCTGCATCGGCGGCGCCATGGCGTACACGTTCCTCCGCGCGCAGGGGAAGCCCGTCGGCCGCTCGCGCGTGGAGGCCGACAAGATCGACCTCGCCGCCCAGACGCTCGCGCGGGCCGGGGCGCGCGGGGTGCGCGTCCTCCTGCCCGTCGACCACCTCGCCGCCGAGCGCGCGGCGGCCGGTGCGACGACGCGCGTCGTCGGCGCCGACGACTTCCCCGCCGAGCTCCTCGGGGTGGACATCGGGCCGCGCACGGTCGATGCGTTCGCGCGGGAGATCGCTGCGGCGCGCACTGCCCTCTGGAACGGGCCCATGGGGATCTTCGAGATCGACGCCTTCGGCGAGGGCACCATGGCGATCGCGCGCGCGCTCGCCCGCTCGAACGGCACGACGGTCGTCGGCGGCGGCGACTCGGTGGCCGCGCTCGCGCGCGCCGGCCTGGCGGACGCCGTGACCCACGTCTCGACCGGCGGCGGCGCGTCGCTCGAGTTCCTCGAGGGGCGCGAGCTGCCCGGGCTTGCCGCGCTCGAGGACACCGCCCCGGCGCGCTGCGCGGAGGCGCCCCGATGACCCGCACGCCGCTCATCGCCGGCAACTGGAAGATGCACGGTGCGCGCGCCGAGGCGGTCGCGCTGGCGAGCGCGCTCGCCAAGAGCGTCGGCCGTGTGCGCGGGCGCGAGGTCGTGATCGCGCCTCCCTTCACGGCCCTCGAAGCAGTGCGGCCGGCGCTCGCGGGGACGGACATCCGCCTCGCCGGTCAGAACGTCCACTGGGAGCCGAAGGGCGCCTACACGGGCGAGATCGCGGTCGCCATGCTGCGCGAGAGCGGCTGCACCCACGTCATCGTCGGGCACTCCGAGCGCCGGCAGCACTTCGGCGAGACCAACGAGACCGTGAACCGCCGCCTGCACGCCTGCCTCGGCGCCGGCCTCGTCCCGATCGTGTGCGTGGGCGAGACGCTGGCGGAGCGCGAGGCGGAGGCGACCTCGGCGGTGATCGCACGGCAGGTGGAGAGCGCGCTCGCCGGCGTGCGCTCCGAGCAGCTCGCGAGCTGCGTCATCGCCTACGAGCCGGTGTGGGCGATCGGCACCGGGCGCACCGCAACCCCGGGACAGGTCCAGGAGGTCCACCATGCCATTCGCCGGCAGCTGGTGGGCCTCGCCTCGGCCACCACCGCGGAGCGCGTACGGGTCGTCTACGGCGGGAGCGTCAAGCCGGACAACATCGACGCGCTCATGGCGGAGCCCGACATCGACGGCGCCCTCGTCGGCGGGGCGAGCCTTGACGCCGCCGCCTTCACGCGTATCGTGCAGTACCAGTAGCCAAGGAGCAGCGATGACAGGCGTCCTGATCACCTACGTCGTCCCCGTGATCCACGTGCTCGCGTGCCTCTTCCTGATCGTGGTCGTGCTGCTGCAGACGGGAAAGGGAGCGGACATGGGCGCCGTGTTCGGGGGCGGAAGCCAGACCCTGTTCGGCTCGAGCGGCGCCGGGAACTTCCTGACCAAGCTCACCACGGGGACCGCGATCGCCTTCATGGTGACATC
>VBKJ01000211.1 GCA_005879795.1 Deltaproteobacteria bacterium | reverse complement strand
GTTCCCGTTCATGCCCGCGATCGCGATGGTCGCATCGTGGCCGATCACGAGCGCCGCCACCTGGTTCACCGCCTCGGGGATCACCGGGTTCACCTTCCCCGGCATGATGCTCGAGCCGGGCTGCGTCGCGGGCAGCTCGATCTCGTTCAGGCCGGTGCGCCCGCCCGAGGTGAGCAGGCGGAGGTCGTTGGCGATCTTCATCAGGCCGACGGCGAGGGTGCGGAGCGCGCCCGAGGTCTCGACCGCGGCGTCGCGGTTCTGCATCGCCTCGAAGCGGTTCGGCGCCGTCACGAAGGGGAGCCCGGTCGCGCCCGCCAGCTCCGCCGCGACCTTCTCGCCGAAGCCCGGCGGCGCGTTCAGGCCGGTGCCGAGGGCGGTGCCGCCGATCGGCAGCTCGGCAAGGTGCGGCAGCGTCGACGCGACGCGCGCGATGCCGTGGCGGATGACGCTCGCGTAGCCGCCGAACTCCTGCCCGAGCGTCATGGGGACGGCGTCCTGGAGGTGCGTGCGGCCGGCCTTCACCACGTCGGCGAAGGCCCGGGTGCGCTCCTCGAAGGCCGCCGCCAGCTCCTCGAGCGCGGGCAGCAGCGCGCGGGTGATCTCGCCGTAGGCGGCCACGTGGATGGCGGTCGGGAAGACGTCGTTGGTGCTCTGGCCCATGTTCACGTGGTCGTTCGGGTGGACGACGCTCTTGTCGCCGCGCCGGGCGCCGAGCAGCTCGAGGGCGCGGTTCGCGATCACCTCGTTGGCGTTCATGTTGGTCGAGGTCCCCGAGCCGGTCTGGAAGACGTCGACCACGAACTCGCCGTCGAGCTTCCCCTCCGCCACCTCGGCGGCGGCGCGAGCGATGGCGTCGGCGAGCCGCCGGTCGAGGAGCCCGAGCGCGGCGTTCACACGCGCGCAGGCGCCCTTGATGGTGCCCAGGGCGGCGATGAAGCTGCGCGGGAAGCGGAGGCCGGAGATCGGGAAGTTCTCGACCGCCCGGGCCGTCTGCGCGCCGTAGTAGGCGTTCGCGGGCACCACCATCTCACCCATGCTGTCGCGTTCGATGCGGGTGTCGGCCATGGAGCGAGCCCCTATCATCTCGACGGCGAAAAAAAAGGGCCCCGCTCACCCCTTCACCACCGCGAGCGGCCGGAGGCGGGCGACCCGGCGCGCCAGCCCGGCCCGGTCGACGACGTCCACCACGTCGGCCACGTCCTTGTAGGCCCAGGGCATCTCCTCGGCGACGCCGCGGAGCGACTGGGCGCGCACGAGCACCCCGCGCCTGCCGAGCTCGGCCACCAGGTCGAGCCCGTGCCCGGCCTTCTTCGCCTGGGTGCGGCTCATGACGCGGCCGGCGCCGTGGCAGGTCGTGCCGAAGGTCTCGGCCATCGCACCCGCCGTGCCGAGGAGGAGGAAGGAGTAGCGGCCCATGTCACCGGGGATGATGACGGGCTGCCCGAGGGGGCGGAGATGGGCGGCGAGGGCGGGATGGCCCGGGCCGAAGGCGCGCGTCGCACCTTTGCGGTGCACGCACACGCGGCGCGGCCGGCCGTCGACCGGGTGCTCCTCGAGCTTGGCGATGTTGTGGCAGACGTCGTAGACGAGCCCGAAGCGGAGCGCGGCGGGCCCGAGGCCGAGCGCCGCCGCGAAGGCGCGCTCGGCGAGACCGCTCATCACCTGGCGGTTCGTCCAGGCGAAGTTCGCCGCCGCCGCCATGGCAGCGAAGTACTGCTGCCCCTCGGGCGAGCGCAGCGGCACGCAGGCGAGCTGGCGGTCGGGCATGTCGATCCCGTAGCGCGCCATGGCCCGCCCCATGGTGCGGAGCGCGTCGTCGCACACCTGGTAGCCGAGCCCGCGCGACCCGGAGTGGATCATGACCGTCACCCCGCCCGCCGCGAGGCCGAGCGCCGCGGCGGCGCGCGGGTCGTACACCTCGTCCACGCGCTGGACCTCGAGGAAGTGGTTCCCGGAGCCGAGCGTCCCGACCTGGCTCCGCCCGCGCTCGAGCGCCGTGTCCGACACGGCGTCGGGGTCGGCCTCGCGGAGGCAGCCGCCCTCCTCCGTCGCCTCCAGGTCGGAGGCCCGGCCGAACTCGCGCGCCACCGCCCAGGCCGCGCCGCGCGCGAGCATCTGCTTCTCCTCGGCCCGGGTGAGTTTCGGGATGGCACCCTCGGAGCCGACGCCGGCCGGGATCGCCTGGTAGAGCGCGTCGGCGAGACGCCCGAGGTGCGGGCCGACGTCGTCGGCGGCGAGCGCGGTGCGCAGCAGGCGCACGCCGCAGTTGATGTCGAAGCCGATGCCGCCGGGCGAGATCGCGCCCTCCTCGGCGTCGACCGCGGCCACGCCGCCGATCGGGAAGCCGTAGCCCCAGTGGATGTCGGGCATGGCGAGGGCATGCCCGACGATCCCGGGCAGGTGCGCCACGTTCGCGACCTGCCCGAGCGCGGGATCGTCGCGCAGCTCGGCCATGAGCTTCTCGCTCGCGTAGATCCGCCCGGGCACCCGCATGCCGCCCTGGCGCGCGATCTCCCAGACACAGTCGCCGATGCGGTGGAGCTCCACGGTCAGACGTCCAGGATGATGCGCGCCCACCAGCCGCTCGCCGTCTCGCGCAGTGCGAGCTGGTGGTAGGTGACGCCCTTCACCTCCGTATAGAGACGGTGCCGGGCGCGGTCAACGCGCTCGCCCGCGCCCCAGGCGCGGAGCGCGCGCTCGTTCACCTCCTCGACGGCGAGCTCGCTCAGCGCGAAGGTTCCGGCCTGCAGGCGGACAAGGAGGTGCTGGAGCCAGTCGCGGAGCAGGGCCTCGCGGTCCTCGGCCGCGAGCGCGATCGCGACGCGCGCGCGCGGCTCGACCGCCGCGAGGTCGATCATGAGCCCGAGCATGCCCAGACCCGCTCGCTCGAAGAGGAGGGGCAGGCTCGGCGCGTCCACCTCGAGCCCCAGGTCGGCCGTGTGCTCGATCTCGCGCACGCAGGGGCCCAGATCGCGTGCCCGGGTGACCATCGCGCCCGGGCCTACGCGGGGTCGGGCGCCTCGGCGGAGGCGACCTCGACCAGCATGCCGTGGGCGTCGACGGGACGGACATACCAGTGCGCGGCGGCGCCGCGCGCCTCGACCTGCGCCTGCCCCAGGTCCGCACGCGCCTTCGCGGGGTCGTCCACGCGCAGCTCCATCGCGAACATGCCCTCGCCGCGCTGCCGCAGGAAGACGCCGGGCGGCGACTGGTCTTCGCGCGGCTGGACCAGCTCGAGGAGGCAGTTCTGCGCGCGCAGGAAGACGTGCCGCGCGCCGAGGCTCGGCACGTCGCTCGCCTCCCCGACGCGCGCGAACCCGAGCGCGCGCTCGTAGACGGCGAGGGCGTGCTCGAGGTCGCGCACCACGAGGACGAGCGAGACGAGGCGGGTCATGGGAGCCTCCTTCCGTCAGTGCGCGGGCTCCGCCGCGCGGCGGCTCTCGTGCTCGATCTGGATGGTCACGTGCTCGATGTGGAACTCGCGCGCGCAGACGTCGGCCAGGGCGGCCAGGATGGCGTCGTCCGCGTCGTGATCGACCGCCACCACGGCGTGCGCCGAGAGCGCGTAGCGGCCGGTGGTGAGGCTCCACACGTGCAGGTCGTGCACCTCGTCCGTGCCCGGCACGCGCTCGAGCGAGCGGCGGAGCGCCTCCAGGTCGATGTGCGCCGGTACCGCCTCCATGAGCACGTCCACCGCCTCGCGCACGAGCGCCCACGAGCCGAAGAGGATGAGGGCGGCGATGAGCCCGCTCGCCAGCGCGTCGGCGGCGTTCCAGCCCGTGAGCACGATGACCAGCCCCGCGGCCACCGCGCCGAACGAGCCGAGCAGGTCCGAGAGGACGTGGAGGTAGGCGCCGTACAGGTTGAGGCTCCGCCCGCGGTGCTCGCGCAGCCGCAGGGCCACCACCGCGTTCACGACGAGCCCCAGGAGGGCGAGGGCCAGGAGCCCGCGGCCCTCGACCGCCGGTGGATCGTGCAGCCGCCGCCACGCCTCGGCCACGATGAACACGACGATCACCCACAGCACCACGCCGTTCACCAGCGCGGCGAGGATCTCGGCCCGGTAGTAGCCGAAGGTCTTCGTCTCGCTCGCCGGCCGGCTGCAGATCCAGAGCGCGAAGAGCGTCAAGCCGAGGGCCGCCATGTCGGTGAACATGTGGGCCGCGTCGCTCACGAGCGCGAGGCTGTTGGTCAGGTAGCCGCCCACCAGCTCGACGATGCAGAGGAGCGCGGTCGCCGTGAGGCCGCTGCGCAGGGCGCCGAGCTCGCGGGCGGGGTCGCGCTCGTGCATGCGGGCGGGCCTCAGGGGCGCTCGTAGGTGACGAGCGAGAACACCTCGATGTCCCGGAGCCGGCGGCGGCCGCCGAGGAAGGCGAGCTCGATCACGAACGCGCAGCCGAGCACGTCGCCCCCGCAGCGCCTGACCAGCTCCACCGCCGCCGCGGCCGTCCCGCCGGTGGCGAGGAGGTCGTCGACGATGAGCACGCGGTGGCCGGTGCCGATCGCGTCGTGATGGATCTCGAGCATGTCGCTGCCGTACTCGAGCTCGTAGCGCGCGGCGTAGGTCTGGGCGGGGAGCTTGCCCGGCTTGCGCACGAGGGCGATGCCCGTGCCGAGCCCGTAGGCCACGGCCGCGCCGATCAGGAAGCCGCGCGACTCGATGCCGAGCACCACGTCGGCCCGGCCGCGGTAGCGCTCGACGAAGCGGTCGACCATGGCGCGGAAGGCGTCGGCGTCGGCGAGCAGCGGCGTGATGTCGCGGAAGACGATGCCCGGCTTGGGGAAGTCCGGGATGTCGCGGATGCGGCGCCGGAGGTCAACCATGCCCTCCCTCTACCACATCCACGCGCCGGTACGCCGCCCCGCCGGCGGGCAGCGCCGGCAGGTAGAAGAGGGGATTGCGGGCGATGTTGTCCTTGCGCACCTCGAAGTGGAGATTCGGGCCCGATGTCTTGCCGCTCTGCCCGACGAGCGCGATGACATCGCCCTGGCGGACCTCCGCGCCCGGGCGCGCCCGGTTCTCGCGATTGTGCGCGTAGACGGTCGCGTAGCCGTCGTCGTGCGCGACGATGATCAGGTTGCCGTAGCCGCGCAGGTGGTCGCTGTAGAGCACGCGTCCCGCGCGCGCGGCGCGCACGGGCGCGCCCTCGCGCGAGCCGATGTCGATGCCATCGTGATGGGTATCGCCACGCGGGCCGAAGGGCGAGGTCACCACCCCCGCCTCGACCGGCCACACGAAGGGCGAGGGGCCGCGCGGCAGCTCGGGGGGCGCGGGGCGGTCGCCGCGCGCGCTCTCGGGCGTGATCACGCCGACCGGTAGCGCGCGCCGGGCGCGCGGGACGACGATCACCTGCCCGACCTCGATGCGGCCCGTGTCCCTGATGCCGTTCACGCGCGCCAGCTCCTCGGGCGTGACGCCGTAGGCCTTGGCGATCCGGTAGAGGCTCTCGCCGCGCTCCACCCGGTGCCGGAGACCTGCCGGTCCGGCGCAGGCGATGAGCTCGATCAGCACCACCACCACCGCCCCTCGCCCGCCCGGCCGCACCCTCTCTTACGTCTCCTCCCACCCGTAGCTGCCGAGCAGCTTCACGAAGCGGCACTCACCCAGGTACTCCTCGACGAGCCCCTCGGGCCCGCGTCGCAGGCGCACCAGCGTCTGCAGCTCGTCCTCGCCCATGGGGAGGACGAGCCGACCCCGCTCGCCGAGCTGCTCGATCAGCGGGCGCGGGATCTGCGGCGCGCCCGCCGTGACCACGATCGCGTCGTAGGGCGCGCCCGGCGGCCAGCCGAGCGTGCCGTCGGCCACCTCGACGGTCACCCGATCAGCGTAGCCGAGCCGCTCGAGCACTCCGCGCGCATGCTCGGCGAGGCGGGGGATGCGCTCGAGCGAGATGACGCGCGCGCCCATCTCGGCCAGCACCGCCGCCTGGTAGCCCGAGCCGGTCCCCACCTCGAGCACGCGTGCGCCGGGCGCGAGCTCGAGCGCCTCGCTCATGAGCGCCACCATGTAAGGCTGCGAGATCGTCTGCCGCTCGCCGATCGGCAGCGGGGTGTCCTCGTAGGCGCGCTCGCTGAGCGCTGGGTCGACGAAGAGATGGCGCGGCACCTGCCGCATGGCGGCGAGCACGGCCGGGTCGCGGAAGCCGCGCGCCTCGAGCTGCTCGGCGATCATCCGGTGACGGGCGTCCTCGAACTCTAGGGCCATGGGAGCTGGAGCGCGCGGAGCGCGTCGAACGACTTGTAGTTGGTGAGATCGAGGTGGATCGGCGTGACCGAGATGAGGCCGTGGCTCACGGCGTGGAAATCGGTGCCCTCGGCATCCTCGAACGCGAGCTCGTCGCCGCCGATCCAGTAGTACTTCTTGCCGCGCGGATCGACCTTCTCGATGATGGCGTCCCCGTAGCGCCGCCGCCCCATGCGCGTCAAGGCGAAGCCGCGGATGGGCTCGCCGTCGAGCGGTGCGGGGACGTTCACGTTGAGCAGCGTATCGGGCGGGAGCCCCCGCTCGAGCACCCACGCCGCCAGGCGCCGCGCGAAGCGCGCCGCGGCGTCGAAGTGGAAATCGCCCCGGCCGAGGAGCGAGATGGCGAAGGCCGGGAGGCCGAGCAGCGTCCCCTCCATCGCCGCCGACACCGTGCCCGAGTAGGTGACGTCGTCGCCCAGGTTGGCGCCCTTGTTGATGCCGGAGACGACCAGCGCCGGGCGCCGGGGCAGGATGCCGTTGACGCCCAGGTTCACGCAGTCGGTCGGCGTGCCGTCGACGGCGTAGCACCCCGGCTCGATCTCCTTCACGCGCAGAGGCCGGTGGAGCGTGAGCGAGTGGCTGACGGCGCTCCGCTCGCGGTCCGGCGCCACCACCACCACCTGGCCGAGATCTCCGAGCGCCCCGGCCAGCGCCGCGATGCCCTCCGAGTGCACGCCGTCATCGTTGGAGACCAGGATGAGCGGCGTCGCATCCGTGCGCACTGGGCGCAGGGTGCCACCGCGACCGGCCGCCTGCAAGCTGCGCGGTGGCACCCAGGAGCCCGTCCAGGCAACGTTCCGGCTGCGGGCTCCTGGAGAGTCGGGGCGAGCCGATTCGAACGGCCGACCACTCGCACCCCAAGCGAGTGCGCTACCTGGCTGCGCCACGCCCCGGCGCCCCCCTCGCTACGCGACCCCCGGCGGCGAGTCAAGGCGCACGTCAAGCGCGTGACACGCGGGCGCGCGCGGCTGATAGCTTGCCAGCTTTTTGACGCTTGGGACACGAGTGTCAATTTCGACCCGCGCCGTGCGCCCCGCGCCGCGCCGGAACGCAAAGAATTCGAGCATCGGCGGCCCGCCGTGCGCTGGCGCACGGGTTGCATCTTCGCCCGTCTGCCGGGAGGGCGGTCCATGGCGAACACAGTGGGCGAGACGGCGGCAGCCGAGGTCGAGGTACGGGAGCAGGGGCCGGGGGCGGCGCCGCGGGGTCCCAGCACCCCCGAGAGCCTGGCAGACCTGTTCGCCCCCGACGTCGTCCTCCCCGCGCAGTTCTTCGAGGGCGCGCGGCGCGACAGCCTGGCCTCGGGCGAGAAGGCCCTCATGCTGGCCGTGCTCGAGGACGGCATCCGCTGCTTCCAGGAGCACCTCCGCAACCCGCGCTCCAACCCGCGGCTCCTCTCGCAGCAGGCGGAGGCGTGGATCCGCGCCGTCGACTACGACTGGCCCTTCTCCTTCAACAACGTGTGCGAGACGCTCGGCATCGATCCCTCGGCGCTGCGCGGCGCGCTCCTCGCCTGGAAGACGAAGCGGCTGGTCGAGCGCGAAGCGAACGGCGGCCCGACGCCGGCGGCGAAGAAGGTCTACCGGCTCCACCTCCGCACCAAGCGCGCGAGCACGGTGCGTTAGTCGAGCGGCGCGGACCTTACTCGATCTTGAGCGGCGGCGCCGGATCGCGCTCGAGCAGGCGGCAGAGGTCGGCGAGCTCCTGGCGCACCTGGGCGAGCTTCGCGCCGTCCGTACGCGCGCTGTCCTCCTCCGCCGGCCGGGCGCCCTCGCGCAGGCGGCGCTTGGCGCCCTCGATGGTGTAGCGCTCGACGTAGAGCAGGCGGCGGATCTCGAGCAGCGTCTCGACGTCCTTGCGGCGGTAGAGGCGATGCCGGGAGCGGGTCTTGCCGGGCCGGAGCGCGCCGAACTCGCTCTCCCAGTAGCGCAGCACGTAGGGCTTGACGCCGACCAGGCGCGCCACCTCGCCGATCTTGAAGTAGAGCTTGCCGGGAAGGTCGATCGCGCTCACGGCCCGGCTCTCAGGCGGCGTTGCCGGTCCCGGCGGCGGGCCCGCCGTTCATCGTCTTCTTGAGCACCTGGCTCGCCTTGAAGGTGAGTACCCGGCGGCCCGAGATGACGATCTCCTCGCCGGTCTGCGGGTTGCGGCCCTTGCGCGGGCGCTTCTCGTTCACGACGAAATTGCCGAAGCCGGAGACCTTGACCTTCTCGCCACGCTCGAGGTGGCGCTTCACCAGCTCGAAGATCGACTCCACCACCTCCGTCGCCTCCTTCTTCGAGAAGCCGACTCTCTCGTAGATGCGTTCCACGATGTCGGCCTTCGTCATGGTCATGGCGCCGGGGCTCCTTCAGGTGCGGAACTCTAGCGCGAAGCGCCCCGCCAGACGCTGGAGAACCGCGGCATGCAACGCGTTCACCTCCTCGTCGGTCAGCGTCCGGTCAGGGGCGCGATAGGCGATCGTGTAGCCAAGGCTCTTCTTCCCAGCCGCGATCGGTGCCCCGCGGTAGCAGTCGAACAAGCGTACCAGCTCGATCTGCGGGTTCTGCAACGTACGGATCTCCTCGAGGATGTCACCGGCCCGAAAGGTCTCGTCAACCACCACGGCGAGGTCACGGGTGACGGCGGGGAATCTAGGCAACGGCCTCAACGCGAGGTGGCGGGGAACATAGTGAGCGAGTGCCGCGAAGTCAAGCTCCGCCGCCCACACTTCCCCTGGAAGATCAGCGGATTGCGTGATCGTGGGGTGGAGGGCCCCGGCCACGCCGAGGGGTGTCCCCTCGCACTCGACCAGAGCCGCCTTGCCGGGGTGGAGGAACTCGATCTCCCCCGCGGGCCGCCAGTCGACGCGCTCGCCCGCCACGCCGAGCGCCGCGAGGACGCCGCCGAGGACGCCCTTCAGGTCGAGGAAGTCGACGGGTGGCCCGCTGCGCTCGACCCCGCACGCCGGCCAGGCGCCCGCCAGCAGGAGCGCGACCGCGTGCGGCTCCTGGCGGGTGTCGTGCGCGTCGAGGCCGTAGCCCTTGCCGAGCTCGAAGGCGCCAACGAAGGTGGCGCCGAGCGCGAGGTTCAGGCGGAGCGCGCGCAGCAGGCCGGCGAGCGGCGAGCGCCGGAGCTCCCCCGCTTCGGAGGAGAGCGGGTTCTTCACCGCGAGCGGCGCGAGCGCGCGACCGACGAAGCCCGGCAAGCGGCGGTTCGTCTCCGTGTCGGTGAAGGCGAGAGTCACCATCTCGGCGAGGCCGGCGGCGGCCAGCGCCTGCCGCACGCGGGCCGCCAGCCGCCGCGCGGGCGTGTCCTCGCCGGCGGCGAGAAGCACCTCGGGGAGGGTCACCGGGATGCGATCGTAACCGCCCACGCGTGCGACCTCCTCGACCAGGTCTTCTTCCAGACGGAGATCCCCCCGGAAGGACGGCGGCGTGACCAGGAGCGCGTCGCGCTCGGCACGGCAGGTCGCGCCGAGCGCGTGCAGGCTGCGCACGATCTGGCCGCGCGCGAGCCGCGCGCCGAGGAGCGCGCTCACGCGCTGCGGACGGAGCCGGATGATCGGCGGCCCGAGCGCCTTCGTCCCCGGCGCGTCCTCCACGATGCCCGGCGCCACCCGGCCGCCGGCGAGGCGCGCGATGAGCGCCGCCACGGCATCGAGCGCCTCGGGCACCATCGCCGGGTCGACACGACGCTCGAAGCGGTACGCCGCCTGCGACGGGAGGGCGAGGCGCCGGCTCGTGCGGCGCACGCTGGCGGGGACGAAGAAGGCGCTCTCCAGGAGGATGGCGCGCGTCGCGGGCGTCACCTCGGACGTGGCGCCGCCCATCACGCCCGCCAGCGCCACGGGGCCGCGGCCGTCGGCGATCACCAGGTCGTCCCCTTCGAGCGCACGCTCGACGCCGTCGAGGGTCGTGAGCCGCTCGCCGGGAGCGCCCCGGCGCACCACGATGCGGCGCTCGGCGAGCCGCTCCAGGTCGAAGGCGTGCAGCGGCTGGCCCCGCTCGAGCATCACGTAGTTGGTGGCGTCGACCACCGCGTTGAGCGCTCGCATGCCGGCGCGCCGCAGGCGCAGCCGGACCCAGAGCGGCGAGGGCACGGCGCCGACGCCGCGCACGACGCGCGCGCAGTAGCGCGGGCAGAGGTCGGCCGCCTCCACGCGCACCCGCACCTCGCGCGCGGCGGCGGCGCCCGATTCGCGCGGGCGGGGGCGCGGGTGGCGCAAGCGCGCGCCCGTCGCGGCCGCCACCTCGCGCGCCACGCCGAGGATCGAGAGGCAGTCGCCGCGGTTCGGCGTCACCTCGGCCTCGAGCACGGTGTCGGCGATGCCGGGGAGCCGCGCGAGCGGCGTCCCCGGCGCGGCGTCGCTCGGGAGGACGAGCACCTGGCTCGCGTCCTCCCCGAGCCCGAGTTCGGCCTCGGAGCAGAGGACGCCGGCGGATTCGACGCCGCGGATGCGGACCGCTTGCGCCTCGCGCCCCTCGGGAAGGCGCGCGCCCGGCGGCGCCATCGGGACGAGCTGCCCCGCCGCGAGTCCCGGCGCGCCGGAGACGGCGACGATGGGCGCCGGCCCGCCGACATCGACCCGGCACACCCGCAGGCGGTCGGCGTCGGGGTGCGGCTCGACGGCGGCGAGCCGCCCCGCCACGATCCGGGGGTCGAGCCGGCCCACCTCCTCGATGGCCTCGATCTTCACGCCGGCCATGGTGAGTCGCTCGGCGAGCGCCGCAGCCGGGCGGCTCCAGGTGACGAACTCCGCGAGCCAGGAGAGCGGGATGCGCATGGCGGCCCGCTAGTTCCTAGAAAGGGAACTGGGAGAGGAAGCGGAGGTCGTTGTCGTAGAAGAGCCGCAGGTCGGCGAGGCCGAAGCGGAGGAGCGCGAGCCGGTCCGTGCCCATCCCGAAAGCGAAGCCGCGCACCGCCTCGGGGTCGCAGCCGCCGGCGCGCAGCACGTTCGGATGGATCATGCCGGCGCCAAGGACCTCGAGCCACCCGCCGCCGTGGCAGACCCGGCAGCCCGGGTCGGGCGCTCGGGGGGCGGCCGCGCACGCCGTGCACGCGATGTCGACCTCGGCGCTCGGCTCGGTGAAGGGGAAGAAGCTCGGCCGAAAGCGCACGCCGGTCTCGGCCCCGAAGAAGCGGCGGAGGAAATGGACGAGCACGCCCTTCAGGTCGGCGAAGGTGACGCGATCGTCCACCATGAAGCCCTCGACCTGCTGGAACATCGGCGAGTGGGTGGGATCGAGCTCGTCGCGGCGGTAGACGGTGCCGGGCGCGATCACGCGGAGCGGCGGCTTCGTGGAGCGCATGACGCGGATCTGCACCGGCGAGGTGTGCGTGCGCAGCAGCGCGTCGTCGCCCGCCGCCAAGAAGAGCGTGTCCTGGGTGTCGCGCGCGGGATGGTCTGGCTCGAAGTTGAGCGCGCCGAAGTTGTGGTAGTCGTCCTCGATCTCCGGGCCCTCGGCGACGCGGAAGCCCATGGCGACGAAGAGCCCGACGATCTCGTCCTCGACCTGGCGCAGGGGATGGACGTGCCCGCGTGGACGCTCGCGGCCGGGGAGCGTGACGTCGATGCGGTCCTCGCCGAGCGAGCGCTCGAGCTCGGCCGCGCCGAGGCTGCCCGCCCGGGCGGCGAGCCCTGCCTGGATCGCGTCCTTGACCTGGTTGGCGAGAGCCCCGAGCGCGGGCCGGTCCGCCGCGGGCAGCGCCCCGAGGCCGCGCAGAACCGCGTTCAAGGAGCCCTTGCGCCCGAGGTAACGGATGCGGATCGCCTCCAGCTCCACCGGGGTCCGGGCAGCCGCGATCTCTGCCAGCGCCGCCTCCCGGAGCTGTGCGAGGTCGGCGCGCAAGATCAGGAGGCGGCGGCTGGCGTGCGGGCGACCTCCGCGATGCGGGCGAAGGCCTTGGGGTCGTCGAGCGCGAGCGCGGCCAGGATCTTGCGATCGACCGCAACCCCCGCAACCTTGAGCCCGGCGACGAGCCGGCTGTAGGAGAGCCCGTGCGCACGCGCCGCGGCGTTGATGCGCACGATCCACAACGAGCGGAGGTCGCGCTTGCGCTGCTTGCGGTCCCGGTAGGCGTAGGTGAGGCCGCGCTCGACCGTCTCGCGCGCCTGGCGATACGTCTTGCGTCGTCCGCCGACGTACCCCTTCGCCTGCTTCATGATCTTCTTGTGACGGCGGCGCGTCTTCGGGCCGCCCTTCGCGCGTGGCATGGCTCGGCTCCTTTCGGGAAGCGGACTCCTCAGAGGTAGGGGAGGAGGCGCTTGATCGCCTTCTCGTTCGCCTTGTCGACCAGCGCGGCCTTGCCGAGCCGGCGCTTCTGTTTGCGGGTCTTGTTGGTCAGGATGTGGCGGAGGTACCCGCGCCGCCGCTTCACCTTGCCCTTGGCGGTCAGCTTGAAGCGCTTGGCCGCGCCCCGGCTCGTCTTGATCTTCGGCATGCGGTCCCTCCCCTGCCCTACTTGGTGATCAGCATGATCGACATGCTGCGCCCTTCCATGCGCGGCTGCTGCTCGACGGCGGCCACGTCGGCCACCTTCTCGGCGATCCGCTCGAGCATCACCTTGCCGAGCTCGGGGTGTGTGATCGAGCGCCCGCGGAAGAAGACCGACACCTTGACCCGGTGGCCCTCGGCCAGGAAGGCGCGGATGTGGCCCACCTTGAAGTTGACGTCGTGCACGCTCGTCTGCGAGCCGACCTTGACCTCCTTCAGCACCGTGGCCGCCGACTTCTTGCGCGACTCCTGCGCCTTCTTCTTCTGCGCGTAGCGGAACTTGCCGTAGTCCATGATGCGGCAGACGGGCGGGTTCGCGGTGGGCGCGACCTCGACCAGGTCGAGCTCCTTCTGCTGCGCCAGGCGGAGCGCGTCCTGCGCTGTCATGACGCCGAGCTGCGCCCCGTCAGCGCCGATGACGCGCACCTCGCGCGCCCGGATCTGCACATTCACGCGGGTCTTGTCCTCGATCTTGGCTATGGGACCCCTCCCGGCATGCGGGCCTGGGCGGCGGTGTGGGCGACGAAGACGTCCAGCGCCATCGGCTGCGGCGCGCCGCCCGCGCGCGGCGCGACCGTCCCCGCGACCGCCTCCCGCTCGCCGACGACGGCGACCACCGGCACCTTCTCGAGCTCGGCCTCGCGCACCTTGTACCCGAGCTTCTCGTTGCGGAGGTCGGCCTCGGCGCGCAGCCCGGCCGCGCGGCAGGCCTCCCCCACCCGCGTCGCGTACGCGGCCGCCTTCTCGCTGACCGGCAGCACCCGCACCTGCACGGGCGCGAGCCAGAGCGGCAGCCGGCCCGCCGTGTGCTCGAGCAGGATCGCGATGAAGCGCTCGAGCGAGCCCAGCACGGCGCGATGGAGCATCACGGGGGTGGCCTCGGTGCCCTCGGCGGTCACGTAGGTGAGCCCGAAGCGCTCGGGCATGGCGCAGTCGATCTGGACCGTCGCCAGGGTCCAGGAGCGCTCGAGGACGTCCCTGAAGTCGAAGCCGATCTTCGGGCCGTAAAAGGCGCCCTGGCCGGGGAGTGGCGTCACCGTGAACCCGGCCTGCTCGAGCGCGCGCCGGAGCGCGTCCTCGGCGGCGTCCCACAGCTCGACGCGGCCGAGGAACTTCTCCGGCCGCGTCTGCAGCGTCACGTCGATACGGTCGAAGCCGAAGGCGGAGTAGACCTCGCGCGTCATCGCGATGAACTGCTCGAGCTCGCCGTCGAGCTGCTCGGGCGTGCAGTAGATGTGCGCGTCGTCCTGCGCCATCGAGCGGACACGCACGAGCCCGGCGAGCGTGCCCGAGGGCTCGAAGCGGTGGAGGCGGCTGAAGTCGGCGAAGCGGATCGGGAGATCGCGATAGGAGTGCTTGCGGCTCGCGAAGAGGTGGCAGTGGCCGGGGCAGTTCATGGGCTTCACCCCGTACTCCTCCTCTTCGATCGTGAGCAGGAACATGTCGTCCTTGAAGAGGTCGTAGTGCCCCGAGGTCTTGTAGAGGTCGGTCTTGTAGATGAGGGGCGTGATGACCTCGGTGTAGCCGTAGCGCGCGTAGAGGCCGCGCACGAACTGGACGAGGAGGTTGTAGACGACGGCGCCCTTCGGGTGGAAGAAGGGCGAGCCGGGCGCGATCGGGTGCAGCGAGAAGAGGTCGAGCGCCTGGCCGAGCCGGCGGTGGTCGCGTTGCTTCGCCTCCTCGACGCGCCGGAGGTACGCCTCCAGGTCATCCGGGCTCGCCCATGCGGTGCCGTAGATGCGCTGGAGCTGCTCGTTGCGCGCGTCGCCGCGCCAGTAGGCGCCGGCGAGGCTGGTGAGCTTGAAGGCCGGGATACGACCGGTGGAGGGCACGTGCGGGCCGCGGCACAGGTCGACGAACTCGCCCTGGTGGTAGAGCGACACGCTCTCGTCCGGGATGCCCGCGATGATCTCGACCTTGTAGTGCTCGCCCAGGGCGCGGAAACGGCGGATGGCCTCGGCCTTGGGGACCTCCTCGCGGCGGACGGGCAGGTCCTCCTGCACGATCGCGCGCATCGTCTCCTCGATGCGCGGCAGGTCCTCGGCCGCGAAGCCGCCCGGGCGCTTGAAGTCGTAGTAGAAGCCGTTCTCGATCACGGGGCCGATCGTGATCTCGGTCTCGGGGAAGAGGCGCTTCACGGCCTGGGCCATCACGTGCGCCGAGGAGTGGCGGAGGACCTCCAGGCCCTCGCGCGACTCGGGGGCGACCGGCGCCAGCCGGCAGTCGGCCATGAGCGGCCGGGAGAGGTCGACCACGGCCGTCGCCGAGCCGTCGACGCGCGCCGCGATCGCCCGCGCGACGGCCTTGCGGTCGCCGCCGCTGCCCCGGGCGTACGCGGCCAGCGCCGCGCCCGCGGTCGTGCCCGCGGGGAAGCGCTCGGTCGCGCCGTCCTCGAACGTCACACTGATCTCCATCATCCGGACGACGGGACCGAACGCGCGGGAGTCAGGAGGTGGATAGGCACGGGCGGGATTGAACCGCCGGCCTCTTCCGCGTCAAGGAAGCGCTCTCCCACTGAGCTACGTGCCTACGTCACGCCCGAGAAGGCGATTCCGGTACCAATCCCCTGCCGGCCTGTCAAGGCGCAATCGCGCTTGAGGTCGGCCGGGCGGGGGTCTAGAGTGCACGCTGCGTGTCGCGGGAGCAGCTCTTCGCGGCGTTCTTCTTCGCCGTTTTCCTGTTCCTGCTCTACCAGCTCTACCTCTTCGTCGCGGCCTTCTTCGCGCCGCTGGTGTGGGCGGCGATCCTCGCCCTCGCCTTCTACCCGCTCACCAATCGGCTGGTCGCCCTGTTCCGCGGGCGGCGCGGGCTCGCCGCGCTGGTGCTGGTGCTGGCCGTCACCCTGGTGGTGGTCCTGCCCTCGTTCCTGCTCGGCTCGCTCCTCGTGCGGGAGGCGACGGGCGCCTACCGCCGCCTGCAGGAGGCCGTCCAGCAGGGCGAGCTCGTGGCGCTGGTGGAGCAGGTCCGCGGCTCGCGGCTCGGCGGCCTCTGGATGCGCGTCGCCCCGCTCTTCGAGCAGCTCTCGATCGACCTCTCCGACCTCCTCCTGCGGGCCACCAACTGGGTCTCGGACCAGATCGTCGGCCACGCGACCGCGCTGGCACGCAACGCCCTCCTCTCGGTCGTGAACTTCGTCCTCATGCTGGTGGCGCTCTTCTTCTTCTTCCGCGACGGCGAGGCGATGGCCGGGCGCGTGCGCGACCTCCTCCCCATGGAGCGCGAGCACAAGGAGGCGATCGCCGGGCGCCTCTACGCGACCCTCAGCGCGGTGGTGCAGAGCATGCTCGTCACCGCCGTCACGCAGGGCCTGCTCGCCGGCCTCGGCTACCGGGTGTGCGGCCTGAGCTTCAGCGTGTTCCTGGGCTTCATCACCGGCCTCGCCTCCTTCCTGCCGCTCGCGGGCCCCGCCTTCGTGTGGAGCGGGGCGGCGCTCTACCTGGCGCTCATCGGCCGCTTCGGCTACGCCGTCGGGCTCGCGGTGTGGGGCGTCCTCGCGGTCAGCACGGCGGACAACTGGATCAAGCCGCTCTTCATCGGCGGGCGCGCGAAGCTGCCCACGTTCCCGCTCCTCGTCTCGATCCTGGGCGGGCTCAGCGTGTACGGGTTTCTCGGCGTGTTCCTCGGGCCGGTCGTGCTCGCGATCCTGTTCTCCTTCGTCGAGATCTACCGCGAGGAGTACCAGGGGACGCCCGCCGCGGCGCCCGCCGAGCCGCCCGAGCGGCGCGCGGCGTCGGGCTGACTTACACCGCCGCGTGGCCCCAGTAGTCGCGGAGTGGCGCTCCCAGCTCCACCGATTCTCCCAGGCTGGCGAGCGCCGCGAGCCAGAAGCGAGGCAGTGCTACCGCTACTGCCCGTTGCGCGTGAACACACTGCTGCCGAGCACCGCTTCCGCCTGCGCCACGATCTCGCGCAGGACCTCGCCCGCCGGCTTGATCTCGCGGAACCCGCCCACGCCCTGCCCCGCCGGGAAGCAGGTCCTCTCCGGATCGGCCTCCGGGTTCCAGTAGGCCATCACGTTGCGCTGCGAGGAGATCATGAGCTGCTCGGGGAAGGGCCTCATCTTGGCCGGATCGCTCTCGAGGTCGGCGATGTACGGGTTCTTCAGCGCGCGCAGGGGCTTTCCCGAGTAGGCGCGCGTGCGGATGGTCTCGTCCTGCTCGGCGCGGACGAGCGCCTCGCGGTACTGGCGGGCCGCCGTCGCCTCCGGCGTGGCGATGAAGCGCGTCCCGATGACCGCGCCCTGCGCGCCGAGGGCCAGCGCCGCCACCACGCCCCGCCCGTCGACGATGCCGCCCGCGGCCACCACCGGGATGTGCACGGCGTCCACCACCTGCGGGACGAGCGCGAGCGTGCCGATCTCGCCCGTGTGGCCGCCCGCCTCCGTCCCCTGCGCGGCCACCACATCGGCGCCCGCCCGTTCGGCGCGCACGGCGTGCTTCACCTTGCCGGTCATCACCATGATCTTCATGCCGTGCGCCTTCATCGCGGCCACGTGCTGCTCGGGCACGGCGAGGCCGGCGACGAAGATCTCGACCTCTTCCTCGTACAGGATGGGCAGGTAGGGCACGATCATCTGCGGCAGCGGCGCGAGCAGGTCGACGGCGAACGGCTTCCGCGTCAGCGCCTTGGTCTTGCGAATCTCGGCGCGCAGGTCGTCGGGCGAGAGCGCGGCCGCGCCCATCACGCCGAGGCCGCCGGCATTCGACACCGCGGCGACGAGCGGCGCCATCGACACGCCGCCCATGCCGGCGAGCAGGATCGGGTACTCGATGCCGAAGAGATCGCAGATCGGCGTGCGCAGCATCTTGACTTGGGGACGCGTAGCACGCGAGGAACCCTCATGCCAGAGCGAATCCTCCCCGTGCTGGTCGGCGCGGGTCAGACCGTCGACCGGCCCGCCGACCCGACCGCCGGCCGCGAGCCGCTCGTCCTCATGGAGGAGGCCGCGCGCCGCGCCGCCGAGGACGCGGGCGGCGGGCCGCGGCTCCTCGCCGCGCTCGACACGGTCGCGGTCGTGAACGTCATCAGCCACGACTACGGCGACGCGGCCGGCCTCCTCGCCGAGCGCCTCGGCTCGCGGCCGGCACGTTCGATCAACACCACCCTGGGCGGGAACACGCCGCAGTCGCTCGTGAACCACCTGTGCGACGAGATCGCCGCCGGCCGCGTGGAGCTCGCGCTCGTCGCCGGCGCCGAGGCCTGGCAGACGGTTCGGAAGCTGGCAACGCTGGGGCGCCCCGCCGCATGGGCGCACCGCCCGGCGTCGGGGCCGCCCTGGGGCGACGGGCGGCCCGGCGTGAGCGCGCACGAGGCGCGCCACGGCATCGGGCAGCCGATCGTCACCTATCCGATGGCCGAGAACGCCTTCCGGGCCGCGCGTGGCCTCTCGCTCGACGCGCACCGGCGCGAGCTCGCCGAGTTCTCCGCGCGCGCGGCGGCGATCGCCGCCGGGAACCCCTACGCGTGGTTCCGCGATGCGAAGGACGCGGCCACGCTCTCCACGCTGACGGCGGAGAACCGCATGGTGGGCTTCCCTTACCCCAAGTTCATGAACGCGATCCTCGACGTGAACCAGGGGGCGGCGCTCGTACTCGCGAGCGAGGCCGCCGCGCGGCGCCTCGGGATCGCGCCCGCCCGCTGGATCTACCCCTGGGCCGGGGTCGACGTGAGCGAGCACTGGTTCTTCCAGGACCGCACCGACTACCACACCCTGCCGGGCGTCCGCCGCGCCGGCGCGCTCCTCCTGGAGGGGGTCGGCCTCGGCATCGAGCGGGTGACACACCTCGATCTCTACGGCTGCTTCCCGATCGCGCCGCGCCTCTCGGCCGCGATGCTGGGCGTCGCCCCCGACGACCCGCGGCCGCTCACCGTGACCGGCGCCCTCCCGTGGTTCGGTGGACCGGGCAGCAACTACGCCACGCACGCCATCGCCACGCTCGCGGCGCGGTTGCGCGCCGAGCCGGAGAGCTTCGCGCTCGCGCACGCGCTCGGCTGGAACCTGACCAAGCACGCGCTCGCGATCTACGCGGGCACGCCGCCGCCGGGGTGGCAGCACGTGGGCGGCGCGGCGCTCCAGCGGTGGGTCGACGCGCTCCCCCACCCGCCCGTGGTGGAGGAGGCGTCCGGCCGCGGCACGATCGAGGCCTACACCATCGTCCACGGCCGCGACGGCAGCCCCGAGCGCGGCGCGGTCATCGGCCGGCTCGGCGACGGCCGGCGCTTCCTCGCCGTGGTGCGGGCGGAGCGCGCGGTGCTCGAGGCGATGGAGCGCGAGGAGCAGATCGGCCGCGCGGGCCGCGTCAGCCCCGTCGGCGGTGTGAACCGCTACGACCCGGCGTGACTGGCCTTGAAGTCCCCGGCCGCCGGCGTCGTCTCACCGAGCGAGTCGGCGGTCGCACGCACCACCGCGACCAGCGTGCGCCGCTGGCGCTCGGGGAGCGTGCGATAGAGGTGCACCAGCATCTCGAGGTCGGCGTCTCTCGTGACCGGCAGCGGCTCCCGGCTGCCGGTGCCGTTCGGGGGTGCGATCAGGCTCTCGAGGGCGCGCACCTCCTCGTCGGGCAGGGCGGGATCGAACGCGCGCAGCGCGCGGCTCAGCACCAGGTGGACCTTCAGCACGACCACCAGGGGGGTGGCGAGACCACGGCCGGCCTCCAGGCGGCTCACCGCCCCCTGGCTCACCCCCGCGAGCTGGGCCACCTGATCTTGCGATAGCCCGAGAAACTCACGCACCCGACGCAGCTGGCGCCCGAGACCGCGCATCCACTCCCGCCAATCTGTCGCTTCATTCATGTGTGCTCCCATCTCCGCTACCCCGGTACATGGGAGAAAAGCTCCCTGGCCGACGGTACCCGTTGGACCAATACGCCGGGTACTGTTTTTCCGTCAAGCCGGTAGGCGACGAGGGTGCTGTCCTACTTGGGACAGCGCCGGCCCCAAAAGACGAGGAACCAAGGGCGCATCGGGCTCCCGCGGGAGGCTGGGAGGGCCTCCGGCCCCCCCCTGATGCAGCGTGTCATCCGCCTGTGCCCACGCTGCAGCGCTTGCGATGTCCTCGGCAGCCGGGCTACGAGCCCACATGCCCTTCCTGTCGCACGCAGGCGTCTCGCTCCGCTACGACCGCGCGGGCGGCGGCCCGCCGGTGCTCCTCGTCCACGGCTGGACCGCCAACCGCACCTTCTGGGAGCGGCAGGTGGTCGCGCTCCGCGACCGGCATACGGTGGTAACGGTCGACGTGCGCGGCCATGGCGAATCGTCCCACCCGCGCACCGGGTACACGATCGGCGCCATGGCCTCCGACCTGGAGCGCCTGGTGCGCGCCCTCGCCGTGCCGCGGATCGCGCTCGTCGGCTGGTCGATGGGCGGGCTCCTCGTGCTCGAGCTGGCGCAGCGGCTCGGCGAGGGCGTGAGCGCGCTCGCCCTCGTGTGCACGACGGCGGGCGGGCTGGACGACGCGAAAAACCCGCTCGCCGACGCCGCGCGCGCGGCCGAGATGAAGAAGGCGATCGCCGCCGACTTCCGCGCCTTCGTGCGCGACTTCGCGCCGCGGCTGTTCAAGGACCCGCACTCGCCGCTCCTCTCCTGGGCGGTCGGGCAGATGCAGAAGACCCCGCCGCACGTGGCCGAGGCCTGCTTCGACGCCCTCCTCGCCGCCGATCTCCGCGCGGGGGCGAAGAAGCTCAAAGTCCCCACCGCCGTCCTGCACGGCAAGCACGACGCGCTCCTGCCGCTCGCGCACGGCGAGGACCTGGTGAAGTGGATCCCGGGCGCGAAGCTGACCGTCTTCGAGCAGAGCGGGCACGCGCCGCACCTCGAGGAGCCCGAGGCGTTCAACGCGGCGCTGGAGAAGCTGCTCGCTCACTAGACGGGCTGACCGATTCGCTCCCAGCGGACCGGCCGTTCGGGAGTCCCCCAGGACCAGTAGATGACGAGCGCCTGCCCCCTGATGTCGCCGATCGGCACCGGACCCCAGAAGCGCGAGTCGTAGCTCTGCTCGCGGTTGTCGCCCATGACGAAGACGTGGCCGGGCGGCACGGTGTACGGGGCGCAGTTCGGCCCGCTGCCGCTCTCGAGGCTCCCGCAGGCCCGGAGGAGGGGGTTCGATGGGCGCTCGGCCGTCGGGTCCGGCTTGCCGGACAGGAAGGTGGCGTGCGGGTCGTCCCACGGCTTCCCGTCAATGTAGACCTGCTTCGCGCGAACCTCGATCGTCTGTCCTTCGACCGCGACGATGCGCTTCACGAAGGTGCGGCGCTTGCCGTCGGCTGACGCCTGCGGGGGTGCGAGAAAGACGATCACGTCCCCGGGCCGGGGCGCGCGCAGCCCCGGCAGGCGTGCCAGCGGCGCGTCCGAGAACGGGCTCTCCAGGCGCGCGCCGTACACGAACTTGTTCGCGAGAAAGCGGTCGCCGATCTCGAGCGTGTGGATCATCGCGCCCGAGGGGTTCTTGAACGCTTGCAGGGCCACGGATCGAACGAGGTGGTGCGTCACGGCCGACAGGAGCCATGCGCACACCGCGTACGCTACGCAGGCGCGCAGGCGGTGCCGCGGCGCCTCCTTCAGCCGCACCGCCCGGGCGTACGCCCGTCCGCATCCATACACGTAGAGCCCCACCAGGGTGAGCAACACCGGGACGTACGCGACCAGCGCCCAGGCCGACGGCGCAGTCGCCAGCAGAAGGCTTAACGCAACCAACCCGCCCAGGTTGACGGCAAGCGCGAGCCCGAAGAGCGAGATCCCCTTCCGCGTCTCCCCGTTGTAGACGTCGCCCAGGCCGAGCACGGCCAGCAGCGAGAGGGCGGCGGCCAGCACCCCCCTCGCCCGCCCGCGCATCGTCAGTTGACCAGCCGCCCGATCCGGTCCCAGCGCACCCAGCGGTCGGGGCCGTCCCACGACCAGTAGATGATGAGCGCCTGCCCCTTGATATCGTCGATCGGCACCGGGCCCCAGAAGCGCGAGTCGTAGCTCTGGTCGCGGTTGTCGCCCATGACGAAGACGTGGCCGGGCGGCACCGTGTAGGGCGCACAGCTCTGCCCGGGGCCGGATTCGAGGCTGCCGCAGGGACGGAGCTGCGGATTGGACGGGCGCTCCGCGGCCGGATCGGGCTTGCCGTAGAGGAAGGCGGCGTGCGGGTCGTCCCACGGCCTGCCGTCGACGTAGACCTGCTTCGCGTGCACCTCGATCGTCTGGCCCTCGACGGCGATCACCCGCTTGATGAAGTCCCGCCGCTGCCGGTCCGACGAGGCGCGCGCGGGCGCGAGGAAGACGATCACGTCGCCCGGGCGCGGCTTGCGCAGCCCCGGCAGGCGCCCGAGGGAGACCTCGGTGAGCGGGATCTCGAGGCGCGGGCCGTAGAGGAACTTGTTGACCAGCAGGTGATCGCCGATCTGGAGCGTGGGGAGCATCGAGCCGGACGGGATCTTGAACGCCTGCACCACGAAGGTGCGGATCACGAGCGCGAGCAGCAATGCGACCGCGAGCGCCTCCGCGTACTCGCGGACCTGCGACTTCGGCTTCGCCACCGGCCGCGCGGCCGCCGGGGCCGCAGCCCGGCGCCGGGGCTCGGGGCTAGGCATGGCGTCGCATGATAGACGAGCGTCCCATCAGTCGCCACCCTTGAGCACGGCGAGGAAGGCCTCCTGGGGGATCTCGACCCGCCCCACCTGCTTCATGCGCTTCTTCCCCTCCTTCTGGCGCTCGAGGAGCTTCCGCTTGCGGGTGATGTCGCCGCCGTAGCACTTGGCGGTCACGTTCTTGCGCAGCGCCTTCACGGTCTCGCGCGCGATCACCTTGGCGCCGATCGCCGCCTGGATCACCACCTCGAACATCTGCCGCGGGATCAGCGCGCGGAGCCGCTGCGTCAGGTCGCGCCCACGGAGGTAGGCGTGGTCGCGGTGGACGATGACGGAGAGCGCGTCCACGACGTCGCCGTTGATCAGGATATCGAGCTTCAC
>VBKJ01000210.1 GCA_005879795.1 Deltaproteobacteria bacterium | reverse complement strand
CATCCTGATCTTCGTCGGCCTCGTGCTAGCATACGGTGGTGGGCCACGGTCGCTGTACGGGCGTCGCGGCGGGTTCTATTCCGGCGGCTTTGGCGGCGGCTTCGGCGGCGGTGGTGGTGGCTTCGGAGGGTTCGGTGGCGGGAGCTTCGGCGGCGGCGGCGCCGGCCGGGGCGGGTAAGGAGGAGCGATGCGGAGAGCGATGACGGTGATGACACTCGCGACGCTGGTGGCGGGCTGCGGCTACAACCGGATCGTCGCCTTGCGCGAGCAGATCGACGCAGCGTGGGCGCAGGTCGAGAACCAGCTCCAGCGCCGCAACGACCTGATCCCCAACCTGATCGAGGTGACCCGGGGCTACGCCACGCACGAGAAGCAGATCTTCGAGCGGGTCGCCGACGCGCGCGCGAAGCTCATGGCCGCGGGCTCGCGCGACGAGAAGATCGACGCCGCGGGTGAGCTCGGCGGTGCGCTCGGGCGGCTGCTCGCCATCGCCGAGCGCTACCCCGATCTCAAGGCGAACCAGCAGTTCGCCCGCCTCTCCGACGAGCTGGCCGGCACCGAGAACCGGATCGCGGTCGAGCGCATGCGCTACAACGACGCCGTCCGCGCCTACAACTCCTTCATCAAGAGCTTCCCGACCATGCTCTACGCCGAGGCGTTCGGCTTCCACCCGCAGAAGTACTTCGAGGCGCCGGAGGAGGCGAAGAAGGTGCCGAGGGTCGACTTCGGCACTCCATCGGAGAAGGCACCCGAACGCCCCCGGTAGAATCGCTACAGAGGGGCTGATCCGGCCCGTGACGCCGCGCTGAGCGGCCCGCGCACCTTGCCGGCGACGGGCTCCGAGCGTCGCTCGAAGGGAACGGCCTCGCCCATACCGGGTGGCGGGACGAGGTCAACCGCCGCTGGCCGAGCGAAGCGCTCCCGTGCTAGCGACCGCGCCATGGCTGAGACGCCCCCGGAGGTGGCGGCGGTCCACGCGGCGTGGGAGCGCCGCGGGCGGTACGTGAGGCTCTCCGAGGGCCACCGGCTCTTCGTCGTGCAGGAGGGCGCGGGGCCCGACCTCGTGCTCGTCCACGGCTTCCCGTCGAGCGGTCACGACTTCGCGGCCGTCCTTCCCCGTCTGACGGGCGCGTTCCACGTGACGGTCTTCGACCAGCTCGGATTCGGCCTCTCGGACAAGCCCGAGGAGGCCTCCTACTCCCTCCTCGACCAGGGCCGTCGCGCGGGCGAGCTCGCGCGCGCGCTCGGCGTCGAGCGCGCCTGGGTCGTCGGGCACGACATGGGGCTCACGGTCGCGGTCGAGATGCTCTGCCGCCACGAGGCGCGCGAGCTCGGCTTCGCGATGGACGGGCTCGTCCTCTCGAACGGCAGCCATCTGGTCGAGCTGGCGAATATCACGCAGCTCCAGAAGGACCTGCTGACCGACGAGGGCGCGGCGGCGTTCGCCGCCACGTACGACCCCGAGCGCTTCGCCGCGATGCTCCGCTTCGTGTGGGGCGATCCGACGCGTACCCCGGAGGTCGACGTGCGCGCGATCGCGTGGTGGCTCCGCGGGAGCCTGCCCGTCATCGGGAAGATCGCGCGCTACAACCTCGAGCGCACCCGCTTCGCCGACCGCTGGCGCCCGATCCTCGGGCGCACGCCGGTCCCGATCCGGGTCGTGTGGGGCGACCGCGACCCGATCGCGGTGCTCGAGATCGGCGAGCGCCTCGCCGAGATGTCGCGCGGGGCGCCGACCGTTCTCCATGGCGTCGGCCACTTCCCGCAGATGGAGGATCCGGAGCGCTGGGCGGCCGCCGTGCTGAGCGCGTGCCGAAGCGGCGGGTGAGCTGAAACTCGCCGAGAGGGCGGAGCACACCTTCTCGCCGAGGCGGCTGGCGCCGGCAGAGGGCGCGCAACGCGCGCTACAGGTTGAACGCCCCTCGCATGCTCTTCGCGAAGATCGCTTTGCCCAACTTTCGGACCCCGAGCATCTGCTCCGTCGTCTTGAGGAGCGAGTAGTGATTGAACAACCTGGCCGAGGTCGCTCCCGACGGCGTGTAGGGGCTGATCACGATGGTGGGAATGTGGCACGACTCGTCGGTGGTGTTGGTGGCGCAGTCCTCGCCGAACGAGAAGCCGGCAAAGGATCCCTCGTCCCAGGTCACGAACACCGCCGTGGTGCCGCTCTGGTAGGCGGCACTGTTCAGGATCTTCGGCAGCTCGTTCTGCAGCCAGGTATCGCCGTTCTGGATGGCGATGGGGTCCGGGCCGTCGTGCATGTCGTTCACCGTGTTCGGGGTGATGAACGAAAAGGCCGGCAGCGTGTCGTTGTCCAGGTCGGCCTGGAGCTCCGTGTAGGGGACGTCGAACATGGTGCACCCCGGGAGGCTCGTGAGGTATGGTGCCGGGTTGTGCCGAACGGCGTAGCCGACGACGCCCATCGTCCGGCAGTTGGTCGTCATCGAGTCCATGTAGGCCTTCCACGAGGGGACCTGCGCGAACAGGCTGTTCGCGTCGCTGCTGCAGGTCGCGCTCGGGCGGCAGTCGAAGAGGAACTGCTGCAGGCGGCTCAGCGGGAGGCCCGTGGTCGCGCCGATGTAGTTGGGCAGGCTCACGTGCGTGATGTTGTGGAAGTTCGTGGCCAGACCGCAGCCGGCGACGAGCACGTCATTGATGTAGGGGGCGGCGGGTGACCCTACGATGTCGCCGAAGCTGTGGTTCTCCATCCAGATCCAGATGACGTGCGCGTACCTCCGCGGCGGCGTCGACCGAGTCCCGCAAATGGCGGTCCGCGCCTGGCTCGCGGGCGGGACCGTGAGAGCCGATCCGAGCAGCATCAGCATGCCGACTTGAAGTCTGTTCATGAGGATTCGGCTGCTCCAGAAGCCAGCAGGGTGTCAAGAGGAAGGGTGACATCGAGCGCGACGATTCGAACCGGACTCCGTGAACTTTTTTCTGCGCGGAGCGGCGCAAATCTGCCGCTCCGCCCCCGTCCGGAACGCGCCCGCGGGCCTTTCTCGCTCCTCCCCGGCGCTGGCACGGACCCTGCTCCTCCCGGACGGCGTCCTCGCCGGCGCCTGGGAGGAGCACATGGTGACGAGACTGCTGACCGCGCTGGCCTTTCTGGTGGCGCTCCCCGCGGCGGCCCCCGCCGCCGGCGTCGCGCTGGTCGACGCGAGCGGAACGAGCCACGGCACCGCGAGCCTCCGGCTGTCGAGCGGCGTCGTGCAGCTGAAGATCAAGGGGATGACGCCCCTTCCCGCCGCCGCCGTCGCGCCGAGCGGGACGTTCATGGCGACCACGTACAAGGCCTACATCTCCTCCAGCACCGACCCGGGCGTGGAGATCTTCCTGACCGACCTCTACCCGAACGCGAAGCTGCGCGCCGCGCGCCGCATCGCGCTCGGCGGCGACGTGAGCCACCTGGGCCTCGATCGCATCGCGGTGACCGCGTACTCGAGCAACGCGCAGCAGTCCGTCGACGTGCTCACGGCTTCGTTCGTCCCGTGACCCGGCGCGCGTCCCTCGCCGCGGCGCTCGCCGCCGCATGGCTCGTCGTCCCCGCCCGCGCGGGCGCCGTGTGCGCGCCGGCCGCGAGCGGCATCTTCCCGGCCTCGGGCATCGCGGGCACGAGCGTGGTCGCGACCATCAGCGGGAGCGCGCTCGACGGCGGCGTGCTCAGCGTCCTCGGCGACCCGGGGCTCACGGCGACGCTGCAGTCGAGCGCGCCGGCGACGCTCACCGTGCGGCTCGACCTCGACGCCGCGGCCGTGCCCGGCGAGCGGCTCATCTTCGTCGACACGCCGGGCGGGTCCACGGGCGTCAGCTTCACCATCAACGCGGCCGGGGGGCCGGTGGTCGACGGCGTGAGCCCGGCGCTCATCGCCACCCAGGGCATCCCCCTCGACGTGATGGTCACTGGCGCCAACCTGGGCGCCGTCACGCCCGCCAGCTTCACCGTCTCGGGCGCCGGCGTGTCCGTCACGAGCGTCACGCCGAGCCCGGACGGGACCATGCTCACGCTCGAGTTCACCGTGGACGCGGCGGCTGACCTGGGCACGCACGCGGTCACGCTCGCCGTGCCGACGGGATCGGTCGTCCTCCAGCTCTACGTTCAGCGGCCGCCTCCGACGATCACGGCTGTCCACCCAGCGGCCGGCGACGTGGGCGCCACGTCATCCCTCACGCTCACCGGCACGAACCTCTCGGGAGCGGCGCTCGTGATCACCGGGAGCGGAATCGCCGTCTCCGACGCGGCCACCCCCGACGATTCGACCCTCACCGCGACGCTGACGATCGGCTCCGGCGTCTCGCCGAGCAGCGAGCCGCGGCTCCTGATCGTCACCACCGAGAGCGGGCAGACGACGAGCGAGTTCTTCGTCGTCGCGCCCGGCGTGCCGACGGTGACCGGCATCGAGCCGGGCGCCGGCGAGCCCAACGGCACCCCCGTCGCGGTGATCCTCCACGGCCTCCACCTCACCGGGCTCGTGGGGGTGACGACTCCGCCGGGAGACCTGACCCTGCAGAACGTGACGCCCGTCGACGACGAGACCATCAGGCTCGACGTGGTGGTGGCCCCCGCAGCCGCCACCAGTACCGATCACGTCCTCACGGTGACCACCGCAGCGGGCTCCACTCCCGCAACCTTCCGGGTGATCCCCGCGGGCTCGCCGTTCGTCGGCGCGGTGCGCCCCCCCTTCGGCAACCGGGGCAGCACCTTCACGATCTTCCTCCAGGGCGTCAACCTGAGCCTGGTCGTGCCCGGCTCCGGAGTGAGCGTCAGCGGCGACCCGAAGGTTCACCTCTCCAACGCGGCGGCGGTCGACGCCCGGACGGTGCGCGCGACGATGGGGATCGACGCGACCGCCGCGGCCGGCTTCCGCGACGTGACCGTGCAGCTCACGAACACGAAGACGTTCACCAAGGCCTCGGGCTTCCGCGTGAACGTCCCCGGCCAGGTGCCTCAGATCACCGACGTGTCGCCGAACGTCGTCCCGCCCGGCGCGACGACCGCCATGACCGTGACCGGCTCGAACTTCGCAGGCGGCGCCGTGGTCGTGACCGGCCCGGGCGCCACCGTCACGAACACGGTCGTCGACCCGAGCGGCACGCTCATCACCTTCGACCTGACGCTCGTCCCCGACGCGCCGGCGGAGAACCGCGCCGTCATCGTGGTGACCGAGAACGGCACCGCGCGCTGCGGCATCGCCAGCAACCCGAGCCCGCCCACGTTCGTGCCCGCGAAGCTCGCGAAGACGGGCGCCCTCTTCACGGTCGCCGGCACGGGCTTTCGGCTCTTCACCTTCGAGTTCTCGGTGAACGAGCTGTTCACCCCGGGGCTCCGCACGGTCGCCTTCGCCGACGCCGACGGCTCGCTCACGCTCTCTCGCCTCCAGGCCTTCGCCGTCGAGCGCGCCTTCCGGGAGCGCACCCGCGGCTTCGTGCGCGTGCGCGCCGTGACGCCGACCAACCGGATCGGGGTGTCGGCCGCCCAGGCGCTGCGGCGCTGAGGCTGTCCCCGGGACCACGATCCCGCTAGCCTTCCGTGGATGCGCATCCTCGTCCACGGCGCCGGCGCGGTCGGAGGCTACTTCGGCGCGCTCCTTGCGCGCGGCGGGCACGACGTCACCTTCGTCGCGCGCGGCGAGAACCTGGCCGCGCTCGGCGCGCGCGGGCTGGTGGTGCGGCTGGGCAGCGAGACGCTCCATCTGGCACCGGTGCGGGCGGTCCCCGATCCCGCCGCGGCGCCGCGGCCCGACCTCGTGCTCGTGTGCGTCAAGTCCTACGACACGCCGGCCGCCGCGGCCGCGCTCCGCTCCATCGTCGCTCCCGACACCATCGTCCTCTCGCTCCAGAACGGCATCGAGAACGAGGAGGTCCTCGCGCGCACCCTCGGCCTCCCGCCGCTCATGCTCGCCCTCACGCGCATCGGCGTGGCGCTGGTCGAGCCCGCGACGGTCGACTACAGCGGGCGCGGCACGATCCTCTTCGGCGAGCCGGACGGCCGCGAGAGCCCGCGCGCGCGGCGCGTGGCCGAGGCCCTCGACGCGGCGGGCGTGTCCTACGAGCTCCGGCGCGACATCCTGGTCGCGGCCTGGGAGAAGCTCGCGTGGAACGCCGGCTTCAACGCGGTGACGACGCTCACGCGCAGCACCGTCGCCGAGGTGCTGGCCGAGCCGGCGAGCCGCGACCTGGTGGTCGTGGCGATGGAGGAGGCGGATGCCGTCGCCGTCGCGAGCGGCGTCCCGGTCCGGCGCTGGCGGACCGAGCGGGTGCTCGAGGAGAGCGCGAGCGGCCTCCCCGACTTCCGGACCTCGATGCTGCAGGACCTGCTGCGCGGCCGGCGCCTCGAGCACGACGCGCTCAACGGCGCCGTGGTGCGCGCCGCGGCGCGGGTGGGCGTGGCGGTGCCCGTCAACCGGACGCTCGCCGCGCTCCTCGCCCGGCTCGACCCGGGCGCGCGCTCGGCTACCTGAGCGAGGCGAACGACAGCAGGGCGAACTCCATCGGCCACCTGGGGAGGACACCGATCGCCAGCGTGGCCGCGACCGCGACCAGGATGCTCGCGAGGAGGCACGGCCGCGCGCCGGGGGCGACGATCGCCCGCTCCCCCTCGGCCATGTACATCGCGACCAGCACGCCCAGGTAGTAGTAGACCGACACCAGGCTGTTCAGCACGCCGATCACGGCGAGCCCGACCTGGCCGGAGTCGACCGCGGCGCTGAAGAGGTAGAACTTCCCCGCGAACCCGGCCGTCGGGGGCACGCCCGCCAGCGACAGCATGAAGACCGCCATCGAGAGCCCGAGGACGGGATGGCGGAAGCCGACGCCGGCCCAGTCGGCGAGGTCCTCGTTCGGCTCGCCCCGCCGGCCGAGGGCGATCAGGACCGCGAAGGCGCCGAGAGTCATGAAGGAGTAGACGGCGAGGTAGAAGAGGAGCGCCGCGCCGCCGTCCCGGCCCCCGGCGACGAGCCCGACCAGCGCGTAGCCCGCGTGCGCGATCGACGAGTAGGCGAGCATGCGCTTGACGCTCCGCTGCTGCACGGCGGTCACGTTGCCCACCGTCATCGTGAGCGCCGCCAGCACCCAGAGCAGCCCCGTCCAGCTCGCCGCCACGCGCCCGAGCGCCGCCACGAACACGCGCGCGAAGGCCGCGAAGGCAGCCGCCTTCACCCCCACCGCCATGAAGGCCGTGACCGCCGTCGGCGCGCCCTCGTACACGTCGGGCGTCCACACGTGAAAAGGGATGAGCGCCACCTTGAAGGCGAAGCCGACGAGCAGGAGCGCGATGCCGAGGAGCGTGAAGGCCGTGAGCCCGTCGCGCGCCAGCGCGCGCGCGATCACGTCGAGCCGGGTGCTGCCCGTCGCGCCGTAGAAGAACGCGATGCCGTAGAGGAGGAAGCCGGTCGCGAAGGCGCCGAGCAGGAAGTACTTGAGCGCGGCCTCGGTCGAGCGGACCTCGCGGCGCTGCATGCCCGCGAGCACGTAGACGGCGACCGACATGATCTCGAGCGCGAGGAAGAGGACGATGAGGTCATTGGCGGCGGCGAGGAAGATCATGCCGCTGGTCGAGAGGAGGACCAGGGCGTGGTACTCGCCCGCCGGCAGCGGCTGCTCGCGGAGGTAGTCGACGGAGAGGAGAAGCGTGAGCAGCGAGCCCGCGCACAGGACGACCGTGAAGAAGAGCGCGTAGCGGTCGGCGCGCAGCGTGTCCTGGAAGCCGCCCGCATTGCCGCCCCCGACCCAGAGCCAGACCGCGGCCAGGCCGGCGGCGCCGACCCCGAGGATGCCCAGGAGGGCGAGCCCGTCGCCCTCGCCGGCGGGCGCGAGCGCGTCGGCCGCCATCACGATCATGGCGGCCACGGCCACGATCAGCCCGGGCAGCGCGACCTGCCAGTGGGCGGTGAAGGGCGCCGGGTCGATCATCGCGCGGCCACCGCCGGAGGCGGCGCGAGCCGCTGGAGGATCAGGTCGATGGACGGCTGCATGCGCGTCAGGAAGGGCGCCGGGAAGAGCCCCATCACCAGGCAGAGCGCCACCACCGGCACGAGCACCGTGACCTCGCGCGCGCTCAGGTCCGGGAGCGTCGCGTTCTCCGCGTGCGCGAGCGGCCCGAAGATGACGCGCTGGTACATCCAGAGCAGGTAGAGGGCGCCCAGGACGACGCCGCTGGTCGCCACCGCGGTCGCCCACGGCCACCGCGAGAAGCTGCCGAGCAGGATCAGGAACTCGCCGACGAAGCCGTTGAGGCCCGGGAGCCCGGCCGAGGCCAGCATGATGACCATGAAGAACGCCGCGTAGACCGGCACGGCCGTCCACAGCCCGCCGAAGTCCGCAATGAGCCGCGTGTGGCGGCGCTCGTAGATCATGCCGACCAGGAGGAAGAGCCCGCCGGTCGAGAGGCCGTGGTTCAGCATCTGGTAGACGCTGCCCGCCACCGCCGTGGGGTGGAGCGCGAAGAGGCCGAGCATGACGAAGCCCAGGTGCGAGACCGAGGAGTAGGCGACGAGCTTCTTCAAGTCGGGTTGCACCGTCGCCACCAGCGCGCCGTAGACGATGCCGGCGACGGCGAGGGTGATCACGAGGGGCGCCGCCGGCGCCACCGCGCCCGGGAAGAGGGGCAGCGCGAAACGGAGGAAGCCGTAGGTCCCCATCTTGAGCAGCACGCCCGCCAGGATGACCGAGCCGCCGGTCGGCGCCTCGACGTGCGCGTCGGGGAGCCAGGTGTGGAGCGGGAAGAGGGGCACCTTGATGGCGAAGGCGAGCGCGAAGGCCGCGAAGAGCCAGAGCTGCTCGCGGGGCGAGAGGGCGAGCCGCGCGAGCCACGTCTCGTAGGCGAAGCTCCACAGCCCGGTGGCGGTCCGCACGCGCCAGGCGCAGTAGAGGATCGCGACCAGCATGAGGAGGCTCCCCACCATCGTGAAGAGCACGAACTTGAGCGCCGCGTAGATGCGGCCCGGCCCGCCCCACACGCCGATCAGGAAGTACATCGGGACGAGCATCACCTCCCAGAAGACGTAGAAGAGGAACATGTCGAGGGCGACGAAGGTACCGAGCATTCCGGTCTCGAGCACGAGCAGGAAGGCGAAGAACTCCTTCACCCGGCGGTGGATGTCGCCCCACGAGGCGAGCACGACGATCGGCGTGAGCACGGTGGTGAGCAGCACGAGGAAGAGGCTCACGCCGTCGACGCCCAGGCGGTACTCGATCCCCCACTGCGGGATCCACGCCGCGCGCTCGCGCATCTGGAAGTCGGCGACGCCCGCCTGGAAACGCCCCAGCATCACGAGCGAGAGCGCGAGCGTCACGAGCGCGAACGCGAGCGCCGCGCGCCGGATGCCGCGCACCTCCTCGCGCGGCAGGAGCGCCAGCAGGGCCGCGCCCGCGAGCGGCGAGAACACGACGAGCGTCAGCAGCATCAGCGCGTCACCCAGTAGCCGAGGAGCGCGAGCGCGCCGGCGAGGAAGGAGAGCGCGTAGTGCTGCACGTTGCCGGTCTGGACGCGCCGCCACGCGCTGCTGGTCGCCGCGACGACCCGCGCCGCGCCGTTGACCGCGCCGTCGATGAGCTGCGGGTCGATGTGCACGGCGCTCACGTCGGCGAGCGCGAACACCGGGCGCACGACCGTCGCGTCGTAGAACTCGTCGACGCGGAACTTGTCGCGCACGAGCGGGTAGACGGCGCCCAGGCGCCCCGCGACCAGCGACGGGAGGCCGGGCCGCCTGACGTACAACACCCAGGCGAGGGCGAGGCCGCCCGCCGCGAGCGCCGTCGCGAGCAGCATGAAGGCGAGCGGCGGGTGCGCGTGGCGCCCCTCGCCGCCGACCAGACCGGGGACGTCGAGGAAGCCGCCCGCGCAGGCGAGGACGGCGAGCACCACGAGCGGCAGCGTCATCACCGCCGGCGACTCGTGGATGTGGTGCCGCACGTCCTCGCCGGCGCGGCACTCGCCGAGGAAGGTCAGGAAGAGCAGCCGGCCCGTGTAGAAGGCGGTGAGAAACGCCACGAGGAGGCCGATCGCGGCGAGCGGGGGCGCCGCCTCCCAGGCGCCCCAGAGGACTTCGTCCTTGCTGAAGAAGCCGGAGAACGGCGGTACGCCCGCGATCGCCAGCGTGCCCACCGCCATGGTGAGGAACGTGAGGCGCATGCGGCTCGAGAGCCCGCCCATGCGCTCCATGTCCTGCTCGCCGCCGAGACCGTGCATGACGCTGCCCGCGCCCAGGAAGAGGAGCGCCTTGAAGAAGGCGTGCGTCACCAGGTGGAAGACGGCGGCGCCGGTCGCGCCCACGCCGAGCCCGAGGAACATGTAGCCGAGCTGGCTGACGGTCGAGTAGGCGAGCACCCGCTTGATGTCCGTCTGGGCGGTGGCGATGACGGCGGCGAAGAGCGCGGTGAGCGCGCCGACGACCGCCACCACCGCGAGCGCCGCCGGCGCGAGCGCGTAGAGGGAGTGGAGCCGCGCGATCATGTAGACCCCCGCCGTCACCATGGTGGCGGCGTGGATGAGGGCCGAGACCGGCGTCGGTCCCGCCATCGCGTCCGGCAGCCAGACGTAGAGGGGGAGCTGCGCCGACTTGCCGGTGGCGCCGACGAAGAGGAGGAGACAGATCGGCACGGCGACGGGCCGGAGCGCGTCCAGGTGCCGCTCGATGGTCGCGATGTCGAGCGTCCACACGCCCTGGCCGCCCAGGGTCGTGACCAGCAGGAAGAGGCCGAGGAGGAAGCCCGCGTCGCCGATCCGGTTCACGAGGAAGGCCTTCTTTCCCGCCGCGGCGTTCTCCGGCTTCTCGTACCAGAAGCCGATGAGGAGATAGGAACAGAGGCCGACGCCCTCCCAGCCGACGAAGAGAAGGACGAGATTGTCCGCGAGCACGAGGATCAGCATCGCGGTGGTGAAGAGGTTGAGGTAGGCGAAGTAGCGCGCGAAGCCGCGGTCCCCGTGCATGTAACCAACCGAATAAATGTGGATCAGGAAGCCGACGCCGGTGACGACGAGCGTCATGACCGTCGCGAGGGCATCCAGGCGGAGCCCCGCCTCGGCGCGGAACGGCCCGGCGACGATCCAGGTGTAGACGTGGTCGTGGAGCGCCCCGGCCTCCGGCCGGCGGAGCGCGGCCCACACCGCGAGCACGAACGCGGCCCCCACCGTCCCGGGGCCGGCGACCGTGACCGCGCGCGTCAGGCGCCCCCCGAAGAACAGGTTGAAGAGCACGCCGAGCGCCGGGAGCGCGACGATCCAGCGGAGACTGGTCGTCTCGATCACCATTTGAGGGTCGCGAGCTCGTCGGCGTTGGTCGTCTCGCGGTTCCGGAACATCGAGAGGATGATCGCGAGCCCGACCGCGGCCTCTGCCGCCGCCACGGTCGTCACGAAGAAGACGATCACCTGCCCGTCGATGGAGCCGAGGCTCCGGGCGAGCGCCACGAAGGTCAGGTTGACGGCGTTCAGCATGAGCTCGATCGCCATGAAGATGACGATCACGTTGCGGCGGACGACCACGCCGAGCACGCCGATCGCGAAGAGCACGGCACTGAGCCCGAGGTACCAGGCGAGCGGCGGCGTCATGTCGGCTTCCTGGCGAGCGCCACCGCGCCCACGATGGCGACCAGGAGGAGGACCGAGGTGAGCTCGAAGGGCAGGAGGTAGGCGGTGAAGAGCTGCCGGGCGAGCGCGGCCGTCTCGCCGAACCCCGCCGGCACGGCGGCGGCCGGTGCGACCGTGCGCCCGAGCGCCGCGAAGATGAGCGCCGCAAGCGCCACCCCGCCCGCCGCCGCGCTCCCCACCAGGAGCGCGCCCGCCATGGCGCGCGTCTCCACCTGGAGGTTGAGCAGCATGATCACGAACAGGAAGAGCACGACGATCGCGCCCGCATAGACGATCACCTGGAGGAGCGCCACGAGCTGCGCGTCGAGCCCGACGAAGAACACCGCGAGGAGACAGAGCGTGAGGACGAGCGCGCAGGCGCTGTGCACCGGGTTCTTGTGCACCACCACGGTCAGCGCCGAGGCCACCGTCAGCGCCGCCAGGAGGAGGAAGATGAGCGGGCTCACGCGGCCGGCCCCGCGGCGAGCACGATGACCAGCGCCGACACCACCACGTTGGCGAGCCCGAGGGGGAGGAGGCCCTGCCAGCCGAGCCGCATGAGCTGGTCGTAACGGAAGCGGGGCAGCGTCCAGCGGATGACGATCTGGAGCCAGGTGAAGAAGACGAGCTTCAAGGCGAACGACGTCACCTGCAGGAGCGCCACCGCCCAGGACGGCAGCGCCAGCGCCGCGCCCCACGGCAAGTGGAAGCCGTCGCGCACGAGATACGGCACCTGCCAGCCGCCGAAGAAGAGCGTGGTCACGAGGCACGCGACCAGGACCACCTCGACGAAGTCGCTCATCATGAACATCAGGTGCTTCGGGCCCGAGTACTCGGTGAAGTAGCCGCTCACCAGCTCGGACTCGGCCTCGGGCAGGTCGAAGGGGATGCGCTTCGACTCGGCCACGCCGGCGGTCATGAAGATCAGGAAGGCGACCGGCTGGTAGAGGATGCCCCACGCCGGCAGCCAGCCCCAGAGGAGGTGTCCCTGCGCGCGCGCCATCGCCTGCAGATCGAGCGTGCCGTAGGCGAGGACGACGCCCACCAGCGCGAGCCCCATGGCGATCTCGTACGAGATCATCTGCGCCGAGCCGCGGATGCCGCCGAGCAGCGACCAGCGGTTGTTCGACGCCCAGCCCCCGAGCACCACGCCGTAGACCGCGAGCGACACCATGGCGAGGATGTAGAGGATGCCGACGTTCAGGTCGGCCGCCTGGAGGTTGATGGTGCGGCTGCCCACCTCGAGCACGTCGCCGAACGGGACCACCGCGAAGGTCACGAGCACGGGCACGAGGCTGAGCACCGGGGCGAGGAAGTGGAGGACGCGGTCGGTGCCGGCGGGCACGACGTCCTCCTTGAGCAGGAACTTGACCGGATCGGCGATCAGCGTGTTCACGAGACCGAGCCCCGCGAAGCCCAGGATGGCGGCGCGGTTGGCCCCGATGCGGTCCTGGATGAGCGCGCTGACCTTGCGTTCGAAGAAGACGCCGAGGCCCATCACCTGCACGACGAGAAGGATGATGAAGAGCGCCTTCGCGGCGGTGATGGCGGCGTCGGCCACGGCCTACTCGCCGGCCAGGCGCTCGATCAGGGCGAGCGCGCGCGGGACGTCCAGGTTCTCGTGGTACTCCTCGTTGTTCACCTGGAGGCAGGGGGCGGTCCCGCACGACGCCAGGCACTCGACCTCCTCGAGCGAGAACCTCCCGTCGGCCGTCCGCTCGCCGTCGCGGATCCCGAGGCGCGCCTCGAGCGCGCGCAGGATGTCCCCGGCGCCGCGCAGCGCGCAGGAGAGGTTGCGGCACACCTGGATGTGCCAGCGCCCCTTCGGCTCCTTCCAGTACATGGTGTAGAAGGAGGCGACCGAGGTCACCCAGGCGAGCGGCAGCTCCATCAGCTCCGCCACGTACTCCATGACCGGCAGCGAGAGCCAGCCGAACTCGTGCTGCGCGAGCCAGAGTGTCGGCATGAGGGCCGCGCGCCGCGTCGGGTAACGCTCGAGGATCGCGTGGTACTCGGCGAGCGCGGCCTCCGAGAAGCAGGGGCGTCCGGCGTCAGTGGTCACACTCGCCCCCGATCATGTTGATCTGCCCGAAGGTCGTGATGATGTCCGCCACCATGTGACCGGGCAACATGGCGCCGAGCGCCCCCATGCCGTAGAAGGACGGCGGGCGCACGCGCACGCGGTAGGGGCGGCCGCTGCCGTCGCTCACCAGGTAGAAGCCGAGCTCGCCGTTTCCACCTTCGGTGGCGACGTAGACCTCGCCGGGCGGGATCTTCTGCCCCTCGATCACGAGCTTGAAGTGGTTCATGAGGCCCTCGATCGAGGTGTAGACCTCCTGTTTCGGGGGCAGGAAGTAGCGCGGATCGCTGATCGCGATCGGGCCCTCGGGGAGGTTGGCGAGGGCCTGCTCGACGATGCGCATGCTCTGCTCCATCTCCGCCATGCGCACCATGAAGCGGTCGTAGTTGTCGCCGTTCGTCCCGGTGGGGACCGAGAAGTCGATGCGGTCGTAGACCAGGTACGGCTCGGCCTTGCGCACGTCGTAGGGGACGCCCGTCGCGCGCAGGAGCGGCCCCGTGAGGCCGTAGGAGATCGCGTCCGCGCGCGAGAGTTTCCCGATGCCGACCATGCGGTCGACGAAGATGCGGTTGCGGGAGAGGAGCCGGTCGCAGTCCGCGAGCACGCGGCGCACCTGCTTGAGCGCGGCGGCGGTGGACTCCTTCATGTCGGCGGGGAGGTCCTTGATCACCCCGCCCAGCCGGCAGTAGGTGACGGTGAGCCGCGCGCCGGTCATCGCCTCGACCAGGTCGTAGAGGAACTCCCGCGCCTCGAGCATGTAGAAGCCCGCCGAGATGGCGCCGATTTCGTTCGCGGCCATGCCGAGGCAGGTCAGGTGATCCGTGATGCGGGAGATCTCGCCGCCGATCACGCGGATGTACTGGCAGCGCTCCGGCACGGTCACGCCCGCCAGCTTCTCGACCGCGAGCGCGAAGCCGACGTTGTTCAGGATGGGCGAGGCGTAGTTCAGGCGGTCGGCGTAGGGGAAGCAGTGGTTCCACGTCCCCTGCTCGCACATCTTCTCGAAGCCGCGGTGGAGGTAGCCGATCTCCACGTCCACGTCGACGATGGTCTCCCCGTCGAGGCGGAGGTTGAACTTGATGGTGCCGTGCGACGCCGGGTGCGACGGCCCCATCTGGATATCCATCACCTCGCCCGTCGTGTCGGGTGCCTGCGTCATCAGGCGGCGCCGCTCCGGCGCGGGTACCAGGGCTGCCGCACGGGGTCGCGCTCGGGCACGAGCGGCTGGCGCTTGTCGAGCGGATAGTCCTTGCGCAGCGGGTACCCTTCGAACTCGGGGTACATGAGGATGCGGCGGAGATCGGGATGCCCGGCGAAGCGGATGCCGAGCATGTCCCACGCCTCCCGCTCCGCCCAGTTGGCGCTCTTCCATACCCCGGTCGCGGTCGGCACGATCGGGTCGTCCTCCGGCACCGGGACCTTCACGCGCAGGCGGTGGTTCAGGGTGAGCGAGTAGAGCTGATAGACGACCTCGAAGCGCGGCGTGCGCCCGAGGTAGTCGACCGCGGTCAGGTCGGAGAGCATCTCGAAGCGCGTCTCGGGATGGTCGCGGAGCGTCTGGAGCGCGGCGGGCAGCGCGCTCCGCTCGAGCACGATCGCCGCCTGGCCATGCGCGACCTCGCCCGCGAGCGGGGTCGCGCCGGGCAGAAGCGCGGCCACGCGAGCAAGGAGTGCGTCCGCGGTCATCACCACCCGCCGCCGGCCGGCCGCGTCAGCTCCACTCGAGCGCGCCCTTGCGCCACACGTACACGAAGCCCAGCGCCAGCACGAGGACGAAGATCGCCATCTCGAGGAAGCCGAACATCCCGAGCGGGCGGAACGTCACCGCCCAGGGATAGAGGAAGACCACCTCGACGTCGAAGAGGATGAAGAGGATCGCGGTCAGGTAGAACTTGACCGAGAAGCGGCCCCGCGCAGGGCCGCTCGGCGGGTTGCCGCACTCGAACGCCTCGGCCTTCATCGCCGACGGGCGCCGCGGCCGGAGGAACGCGCCGGCACCGAGCAGCACCGCGACCACGAGGCCCGCGATGCCGAACGAGACGAGAATGGCCACGTAGGCGAGGTTCATCGCGAAGCGCGCAGAATATGGTAGCTAATGTGAACCGGCGTAGCGTGTCAAGGTAACCGGCGCGCGCTTTTGACTCGCCCCGGGCGCTCTGCTACGCGGCGTCGCGTCGATGCCGGACGCGATTCCGCACGAGGCTCTCGCGCGTGCCGTGCGGGCCGCCTTCGGCGCGCGCATCGTCGGCGCGCAGCCGCTCTTCGGCGACGCCTCGAGCCGCCGCTACGTGCGCCTCCACCTGGCCGGCGGCGGCGCGCCGCCCACTGCGGTCGCGATGCTGCTCGGCGCCGACCGCTTCCCGCTCGGGTCGGACGAGATCGGCGAGCGCGCGCTGACGAAGGACCTGCCCTTCGTCGACGTGGGCCGCTACCTCGCCGCGCGCGGCTTCGCCGTCCCGCTCATCCATCACGACGCGTCGGCCACCGACTCCCTCCTCCTCCTGGAAGACCTCGGCGACACGACGCTCTGGGCCGCGGCCAGTGCGCGGCCCGCGGACGCGCGCCCGCTCTTCGCGGCGGCCGTGGAGCTGCTGGCCGCGCTCCAGGTCGCCGGCGCGCGCCATCCCGACCCGTCGTGCCTCGCCTTCCGCCGGCGCTTCGACGGGCAGCTGGCGCGCTGGGAGCTCGAGCACTTCCTCGAGCACGGCATCGAGACGCGACACGGACGGCGCCTCGCCGCCGACGAGCGCGCCGGGCTGCTCGCCGCGCTGGCGCCGCTCGCCGAGCCCTTCGAGCAGCGAGCGCCTGTCCTCGTCCATCGCGACTTCATGGCCTGGAACCTGCACGTGCAGGACGGCCGGCTCCGCCTGCTCGACTTTCAGGACGCGCTGCTCGGACCCGACGCCTACGATCTGGCCGCGCTCCTGACCGACCGCACGACGGGGACGCTCGTCGCACCCGATCTCGAGCGAGAGCTCATCGCGCACTTCCGCGCCGCGCGGGCGGCGGCGGCGCTTCCCGTCGACGGTGACCTCGCGGCGCGCTATCGCCTGTGTGCGCTCCACCGCGCGCTCAAGGTGATCGGGCGCTTCTACTATCTGGAGCGCGTGCTCGGAAAGGCGGGCTACCTCGCCTACCTCCCCGGCGTGTACGCCGTTGCCCGCCGCATGCTGGCCGCCCTGCCCGCGCTCGAGTCGGTGCGGGCCCGCCTGGCCACCCACGTGCCGGAGCTCGCGTGATCCGTCGCGCCATGGTACTCGCCGCCGGGCGCGGAACGCGCCTCGCGCCGCTCACCGACGCCACACCGAAGCCGCTGCTGCCCGTGGCGGGCCGGCCCTTCCTCGAGCACATCCTCGACTTCCTGCGCGCCGCCGGCATCCGGGACGTCGTGCTGAACCTCCATCACCTGGGGCGGCGCATCGAGGAGCACCTGGGCGACGGCGCGCGCTTCGGGCTCCGGGTCCGCTACTCGTGGGAGAACCCGATCCTCGATACGGGGGGCGGCATCAAGCGGGCCGAGCCGCTCCTCGCCGGCGAGCCGTTCGCGGTGCTGAACGGGGACAGCCTGCTCGAGCTCCGCCTCGCGGAGGTGGTGGAGCGCCACCGCGAACAGGGAGCCATCGCGACCATGGTGGTGCGGCCGGACCCCGACGCGGCGCGCTACGGCCTGGTCGAGCTCGACGCCGAGGATCGGGTGCGGCGCGTGTCCGGGCGGCCGCCGGGGGCCCCGGGCCCCCTCAGGCCGTTCATGTTCCCGGGCCTGCACGTTTTCGAGCCGGCGATCTTCGACTGGATGGACGCCGGCACCACGTTCAGCGTGACCCGGGTCACCTACCCCCGTCTCCTGGAGGCTCACGTCCCCGTTCAGGGGTTTCTCACTTTGGCCCGCTGGGTCAACATTGACACACCCCAGGCGCTCACCCGAGCCGACGCGGAGCTCCGCGGGCAGCCGTTCCGCTTCTGATCCTGGCAGCGGAGCAAGTTCGGGGGGCCGTGCACGATGGAACGGGACCCCCGAAAAGACGTCGGCGTTCTTGACTAGCGAGGCGCCGTTTAGTAGGCAAGCGTCATAGCTTAGCTCGGGTAGAGTGCCTCGAGAAATCGGCGGAGGATCAGGAGGCGGGATGGCGGGATTGCCTGGTACGTGCTTTGCATTGCACAACCAGCGTGACGCACCGCGCCGAGTCGAGCACCTGGGGGTGCCCATAACGTGACGGGCTGACCGGACCGGACGGCCAGGCCAGTTCACTGGGGGCAAGGCGGGCATGGGCCTCACCATCGTCCACAAGAGCGACCTCACGACGCGGAAGAAGAACCCGCGCGTGGCGCTGGTGCTGGCGGGCGGTGCGGTCACCGGCGGCGCCTACAAGCTCGGCGGCCTGAAGGCCCTCGACGACTTCCTCGTCAACCGCAAGACCACCGACTTCGACATCTACGTCGGGCTCTCGGCCGGCGCCTTCCTGGCCGCCCCGCTCGCCGGCGGCGTGACCCCGCCCGAGATGCTGCGCTCGCTCGACGGCACCTCCGAGGACTTCACCTACCTCTCGCCGCTCGACTTCTACAACCCGAACCTCGCCGAGTTCGCGCGCAAGCCGCTCGAGTACCTGGTCGATCTCCTCACCTACGTCCCCGGCGCGTTCTACGACTTTCTGGTCCGCACGCCCGAGCTGGTGCGCGCGCTCCAGGAGCCGCTCACCCGGGCGCGGCGGCGGCCGACGCTCGCCAACCTGATCGAGTGCGTGAAGCCGGTCGTCGACGCGGTCGGCGCGGCGCGCGAGTTCCCCTTCCCGCTCGCCTACCTGCCCTCGGGCCTGTTCGACAACGCGAGCCTCGAGCGCTACCTGCGCCACAACATCGAGCGGCGCGGGCTGAGCAACGACTTCCGCGTGCTCTACCGGCTGCGGCAGGTCGAGCTCTACATCGTCGCCATGAACCTGGATACCGCCGAGCGCGTAGTGTTCGGGCACGACGAGGACACCTCGCTCACCATCTCGGAGGCGGTGCAGGCGTCGACCGCGCTGCCGGGCTTCTACAAGCCCGCGCGCCTGAAGGGCGTCGACTACGTCGACGGCGGCGTGCGCCACACGGCCAACATCGACGTGGCGATCGAGCACGGGGCGGAGCTGGTGATCTGCTACAACCCGTTTCGGCCGTTTCACAACCGCATGGTGCGCCGCTACGTGCCTGAGCAAAACCAGTGGGTGCTCAAAGGCCGTGCACTCGCGGACCAGGGCATGTTCACTGCGCTCAATCAGGTGCTGCGCACGCTGCTCCACTCGCGTCTGCAGCTCGGCATCGAGCAGTATCAGGATACTCCCAACTTCCAGGGCGACATCATCCTCATCGAGCCGGACGAGTCCGACCTCACGTTCTTCAAGACGGCGCCCATGAACCCGTGGGCCGCCCATAGCGCCGCAGCGCACGGCTACCTTGCGGTCACGGAGGTGGTCGAAGCGCACCACGACCTGATCGGCCGAATCCTGCAGAGCTACGGCGTCCCCGTAACCCGCAAGCGGATGCGCAAGGGGCTCGAGCCAGCGGGCGGCGGCGACTCGACGGAAACCGCCGAGGTGATCCCTCTCGGGTACGCTCGGAGCGCTCGGGGCGGCCGGGCGTGATGAGCGAACGTGTGTGTGCGGCCACCTTCTGCGTGCGCCTGGCTCTCCGCCGGCTCCGCTGTGGCGAGGGCTCGCTGGAGGTGCGCCTGTGAATCTCCCGGCACGGGGCCGTGGCGCGGGGAAACTCATCCTACTCGGGGAGCACGCAGTCCTGTACGGGCGGCCCGCGCTTGCTGCGGGACTCGGGCTCGGTCTCGAGGCCGAGGTGCGCGTGGCGGACGGCGCACCGCAGCTCGAGAGCGATCGCCCCGAGATCGCCGACGACCCGCGGACGACCCGCCTGCTGGAGCAGGCCGCCGCGATGCTCGGCCTGGATCCATGGGGCCTCCTCGTGCATGTCCGGTCCGAGCTGCCTCCGGGTGGTGGCCTCGGCGCCTCCGCGGCGCTGGCCATCGCGGTCCTGCGAGCCCTTGCCGCGGCCTCCGGGCGGAAACTCGGGCTCGACGTCGAGTTTGTGCTCGGTCGTCGCCTCGAGGGGATCTTCCACCGGTGTCCCTCGGGCCTTGCTCCAGCCGCAGCCGCCCTCGGGAGTTGCTTCCGGTTCGTGCGGGGCGAGCCCCCCTCCATCACCCGACTGCGGGCAGCGCGACCGCTACCGATGGTGCTCGCGTTCCCCGCCGGTTCGCCCGGAGTCTCACCGACTGCCGACGCACTGCGCGCGCGGTGGGACCGCGAACGCGCGCGGTACGAGCGGCTGTTCGACGATGTTGCCGTGGTCGTCGAGGAGGGGGCCCGGACTGCCGAGCTCGGTGA
>VBKJ01000209.1 GCA_005879795.1 Deltaproteobacteria bacterium | reverse complement strand
CGGCGACCGAGGTCGTGACCCTGATCGGCTCCAAGGAGGGAATCGCGAACATGGCGGTCGCCTTCGTCGATCCGGGCGACGTCGTCCTGGTCCCCGACCCAGGCTATCCCGTCTACCACATCGGCACGACCTTCAACGGCGGCACCACCTACCGCCTGCCGCTCCGGCGCGAGAACGGCTTCCTCCCCGACCTCGGGGCCGTCCCCGTCGAGGTCGCGCGCCGGGCGAAGCTCCTCTGGCTCAACTATCCGAACAACCCGACCGCAGCCGTCGCCCCGCGCGCCTTCTTCGCCGACGCTGTCCGCTTCGCCGAGCGCCACGACATCGTCATCTGCCACGACGCCGCCTACGCCGAGATCTACTTCGGCGAGCGGCCACCGAGCATCCTGGAGGTCCCCGGCGGCCGCGAGGTGGCGATCGAGTTCCACTCGCTGTCGAAGACCTTCAGCATGACGGGCTGGCGCGTTGGCTTCGCGGTCGGGCACCCGGAGCTGATCGCGGGGCTCGGCACGGTGAAGACCAACGTCGACTCGGGGGTGTTCCAGGCGGTGCAGGAGGCCGCCATCGCGGCGCTCACCGGTGACACGGCGACGGTCGACCGGCTGCGCGCGCTCTATCGCGAGCGACGCGACGTGCTGGTCGGCGGCCTTCGCGACGTCGGCCTCGCCTGCGATCCGCCGGGCGGGACGTTCTACGTCTGGGTGCCGGTCCCGCGCGGCCTGAGCGCCGCCGGGCTCGCCAGCCGCTGCCTCGAGGAGGCGCACGTCGTCGTCACCCCGGGCAACGGGTTCGGCGACGCGGGGGAGGGATACATCCGGCTCACGCTGTGCAGCCCGAGCGAGCGGCTGCGCGAGGCGGTCGAGCGCCTGCGAGGGCTCCACCTCTAGCCGTCGCGCGCGACGCTCGTGGGGACGAGCGCCATGCCTCATCGCGTATACATCGGGATCGGATCGAACCTGGGCGACCGCAAGGCGAACACCTTCGAGGCCGTCGATCGCGTGTCCAAGCTGCCGGGCACGCGGCTGAGCCGCGCCTCCTCGCTCTACGAGAGCGAGCCGATCGGCGACGCCAAGACGTGGTTCGTGAACAGCGTGATCGAGATCGAGACCGAGTTCCCGCCCGACGGGCTCCTGAAGCGCTTGAAGGCGATCGAGAAGGCGATGGGGCGGAAACGCGTGAAGGGCAAGCGTTGGGGCTCGCGCGTGATCGACCTCGACATCCTGCTCTGCGACCAGGAGGTGGTCGAGACGAAATCGCTCAAGGTCCCCCACCCCGAGATGCACAAGCGCCGCTTCGTCCTCCTGCCGCTCGCCGAGCTGGCGCCGCACGTCGTGCATCCCCATCTCGGCCAGTCGGTGTCCGCGCTCCTCGCCAGCGTGAAGGACGACAAGCGCGTCACTCTCCTCCCGCGGGCCTGACGCCGCCCGCCGCCTCTGCTACACTCCGCCGCCGGGAGGGGCACGGATGAAGCTCTTCATCGACACGGCGGACGTGGCGGAGATTCGCGAGGCGGCGAGCTGGGGCGTCCTGGACGGCGTCACCACCAACCCGTCCCTGGTCGCGAAGACGGGCCGCGACTTCGAGACCGTGCTGCACGAGATCTGCGCCCTCGTCGACGGCCCGGTGAGCGCCGAGGTGGTGAGCACGGAGGCACCAGGCATGGTCGAGGAGGGCGCACGGCTCGCGCGCATCCACCGGAACATCGTGGTCAAGTGCCCGATGATCCCCGAGGGGCTCAAGGCGACGCGCGCCCTCACCGACCGCGGCATCCGCGTGAACGTGACGCTGGTCTTCCAGGCCGCGCAGGCCCTCCTCGCCGCCAAGGCGGGCGCCGCCTTCATCTCCCCCTTCGTCGGGCGGCTCGACGACGTCGGTCACGACGGCATGGACCTCGTCGCGCAGATCCTGGAGATGCTCGACCACTACACGTACCCGGCCGAGGTGCTGGTCGCGAGCGTGCGCAGCCCGCTCCACGTCATCCGCGCGGCGCAGATGGGCGCGCACATCGCCACCTGCCCGTTCGCGGTCCTCCAGCAGCTCGTGAAGCACCCGCTGAGCGACGTCGGGCTCGAGCGCTTCCTGGCCGACTGGAAGAAGGCGAAGAGCCGGTAGAGTCGGCGCAGGGCACACTGGTCCACGCTGGCCGCCCGATCGGACCTGACACGCCCTGCGGCCAAGTGCGGCGGCTGCCGTCGCTCGCCCGGGCACGCCTGCGGCCGCTGGACTCTCCGCTCGCAGCTCAGCGCGCACCCGCTCCGCCGCCGCCTCGACCGCGGCGAGCGGGTCCGCCAGCGCCGCGCGCGCGGCCTCGCCGCTCCGCTCGCGGCGCACGCGATCGAGCGCGTCCACGAAGGCGCGGTAGCGGGCGCAGAGCGTGTCCAGCGCGTCGAGCGAAGCGGGCGGCGCGCCGCTCCGCGCCCGCGCGTCGTGCACGAACGCCTCGGCGCGCTCGAGCGGGTAGGTGAGCTCGGGCATGCTCTCGGCGCTGAGGCGCCCGCTCGCCACGAGGTCCGTCCCCTTGCGCGCCATGGCCACCAGCAGATCGACGTGCGTCGCCGCGAGGCGCCCGTAAGTGCGCCAGAAACAGCCGGCGAGGAGTACGAGCGCGAACACCGCCTTGACCCTGACCCCGCCGCCGCCTAGCATCGCGCGTCCCCACTCGGCATGGCCGCCGTCTCTCGCCTTCCCTCCATCTACTTCGAGAAGCTGCTCGAGAGCTCCCCGGACATCGTGGTCGCCGTCGATCGCCAGGGTACCATCACCTTCTACAACGACGGCGCGCGGCAGACCCTCGGCTACACGCCGGACGAGGTCCTCGGCCAGCACGTGACGCGCCTCTATCCCGACCTCGCCGAGGCCCGCAAGGTGATGGCGGCGATGCGGCAGGGCAAGAACTGCGAGACGACCTTCGTGACGAAGAACGGCGTCAGCATCCCGGTCCTGATCGCCGGCTCGATCATCCGCGACGCCGAAGGCCACGAGCTCGGCTCGATCGGCTTCGCCAAGGACCTGCGCGAGATCCGCCGTCACGACCAGCTCGCGACCCTGGGCGAGGTGGCGATCGGGCTCGCGCACGAGATCAACAACCCGCTCGAGGTGATCGTCAACAACCTGAACCTCCTCGAGGCGCACATGGCGCGCGTCACCTCGGACGAGGACTTCGTGGTCGAGGGCGAGCGACTCGACTCGATCCATGCGGCGCTCAAGCGCATTCAGCGCATCGTGACCCAGCTGACCGAGATGGCGCACGGCTCCGAGTACGCCACGCGCGAGTACCTCCCCGGCGCGCAGATGACCGACCTGCGCGCCGCGGGTGCGGGCACCGACGGCGGGCGCGCGGCCGCGCTCGCGCCGCACGACCCGGCGCTCACGGGCATCCGCATCCTGGTCGTCGACGACGACCTCGGCGTGTGCCAGTCGCTGCGCGATCTCCTCACCCAGGAGGGCTGCGAGGTGCTTGTCGCGACCGGCGGGCGCGAGGGGCTCGCGCGCCTCGAGTCGGCGGTCGTCGACCTCGTGCTGAGCGACGTGGTCATGCCCGACCTGGACGGCTACCAGGTCTTCCAGGAGGTCTCGCGCCGCTGGCCCGGCCTCCCGGTCGTGCTCATGACGGCGTTCCACTTCGACAAGGACCACATCATCAAGCGCAGTCGCCTGGCCGGCCTCGAGGACGTCATCTACAAGAAGCCGATCGACCCCCCGCGCCTGCGCGAGATCATCAAGCGCCACGCCCGGCGCGCGCAGGCGGTCGCGGGGTGATGCCGAGCGCCACCGGGGCCGCGACGGCGGCCTATCGCGCGGCGCGCGCCGAGCTGCCGGCGGCGCACTTCCGCCCCCTCGACGGCGTCACCGTGTCCTCGATCGGCCTCGGGACCTACCTCGGCGAGGAGGACGACCAGGCCGACCGCGGCTACGGGCAGGCGATCGTCGACGCCGCCAACCTGGGCTGCAACCTGCTCGACACCGCCATCAACTACCGCGCGCAGCGGAGCGAGCGCGTCATCGGCCAGGCCCTGGTCGCCCTCGAGCGCGAAGGCGGCTTCGCGCGCGAGCAGTTCGTGGTGTGCACCAAGGGCGGTTACATCCCCTTCGACGGCGTGCCGGTCGATCCTGCCCAGTACGTGCGCGACACCTACGTGCGTCCCGGCATCCTCGAGCCCGAGGACGTGGTGGGCGGGGGGCACGCGATGTCGCCGCGCTACCTCGAGGACCAGCTCGGGCGAAGCCTCCGCAACCTGGGCCTCGCCGCGGTCGACGTCTACTACGTGCACAACCCCGAGACGCAGCTCGGCAGCGTTCCCCGCAAGGCGTTCCTGGCCCGCATCCGCGCCGCGTTCGAGATGCTCGAGCGCCAGGTCGCGGCCGGCCGTGTCGGACGCTACGGCGTCGCCACCTGGAACGGCTTCCGCACCCGGCCCGACGCGCGCGAGCACCTCTCGCTCGCCGAGATGGTGCGCGAGGCGGAGACGGTCGCGGGCCACGGGCACCACTTCAAGGTGATCCAGCTCCCCTACAACCTCGCCATGCACGAGGCGTACGCGGCCGCCACGCAGGTCGTCGAGGGCGAGCGCCTGACGCCGCTCGAGGCGGCGGCGCGCTTCGGCATCGCGGTGATGGCGAGCGCCTCGATCCTCCAGGGGCAGCTCTCGCACCGCTTGCCGCAGGCCATGGCCGACGCGTTCCCCGGGCTCGACACCTGGGCGCAGCGCGCCCTCCAGTTCGTGCGCTCGACGCCGGGCATCACCGCCGCGCTGGTCGGCATGGGCCGGCGCCAGCACGTGGCGGAGAACCTCGCCGTCGCGCGCGCCGAGCCACGCGAGGCGGGCGTCGTCTCGCTCTTCCGGCAGGCCTGAGCGGTGGCCATCCGCATCACCCGCGTCTACACGCGCCGCGGCGACCGGGGCGAGACCGACCTGGTGGGCGGCCGGCGCGTGGCCAAGGACAGCCCGCGCATCGAGGCCTACGGGACGGTCGACGAGCTGAACGCCGCCGTGGGCGTGGCGCGCGCCGTGAACGCCGGGGAGCACGGACGCTCGCGCGCGGGTCGCGAGCTGGACGCAATCCTGCGCCAGCTGCAGAACGAGCTCTTCGACCTGGGCGGGGAGCTCGCCACGCCGGCCGCCGAGTTCCGCCCCGGCATGTTCCGCGTGGGCGCGGCCGAGGTGAAAGCGCTCGAGACGCTCCTGGACCGCTGCCAGAAGGACCTGAGGCCGCTCAGGTCCTTCGTGCTCCCGGGTGGCGGGCGGGTGAGCGCGTTCCTCCACGTGGCGCGCACCGTGTGCCGGCGTGCGGAGCGCGACGTGCTCCGCCTCATGGGCCACGAGGACATCGGCGAGTGGCCCCTGGCGTACTTGAACCGCCTCTCCGACCTGCTCTTCGTGCTCTCGCGCTGGATCGGACATCACCTGGGCGAGCGCGAGTTCCTCTGGGAGCGACCGCTCCAGCACGAGGCGGAGCTCCGGGCGCGGCGAAAACGCTGAGAGCTCGATGAGGCTCCCCATCTACTTCAAGCAGCTCGAGCTGGGCCCGATGCAGAACTACGTCTACCTGCTCGGCGACCCGAACACGCACGAGGCGGCGGTGGTGGACGCGGCGTGGGACGTCGACGCGATCGTGCGCACGGCCGAGGCCGACGGCTACCGCATCACGAAGGACCTCGTCACGCACTTCCACCCCGACCACCTGGGCGGGAGCCTCATGGGCCACCAGATCATCGGCGCCGCGGAGCTCACGGCGCGCGTGCCGGCCAAGGTCTACATCCACAAGGCCGAGCTGCCCTTCGTGCACCGCGTGACCGGCCTCTCGCCGTCCGACCTCGTCGCTGTCGAGGGCGGCGACGAGGTGCAGGTCGGGCAGCTCAAGGTCAAGTTCCTGCACACGCCCGGCCACACGCCGGGCTCGCAGTGCTTCCTGGTCGGCAACGCGCTCGTGTCGGGCGACACGCTCTTCATCGGCTCGTGCGGCCGCGTCGACCTGCCCGGCTCCAACCCCGAGGACATGTACCGGAGCCTCACGCAGGTGCTGGCCGCGCTCCCCGACGAGACCCTCCTCTACCCGGGCCACAACTACGCCGACCGCCCGCGCTCGACGCTCGGCGACGAGAAGCGCACCAACATGATGATGCGCTTCCGCAACTTGAAGGACTTCCTCTCCATGATGGGAGGCGCATGAAGGAGCTCTACCAGCTCGGGGAGACGCCGCCGCTCGGCGAGGTGCCGCAGCGCATGCTCGCCCAGCTCGTGCGCCAGGACCGCTTCGGCGAGCCGACCAGGGCCTTCGAGGTGGAGCGGGTGGAGGTGCCGTCGGAGCTCCGGCCCGACGAGGCGCTCGTCTGGGTCATGGCCGCCGGCATCAACTACAACAACGTCTGGGCGGCGCTCGGCACGCCGGTCGACGTGATCAAGAGCCGGCAGAAGGACCCCTACTTCCCGGACCCGAACCCGTTCCACATCGGCGGGAGCGACGCTTCCGGGGTGGTGTGGAAGGTCGGCAGCGCCGTCCGCAACGTGCAGGTCGGGGACCAGGTTGTGATCCACTGCGGGGTGTGGAGCCAGGACGACCCGGTGGTCAGGTCCGGCGCCGATCCGATGTTCGGCCCGAGCTTCCGCATCTGGGGCTACGAGACCAGCTGGGGCAGCTTCGCGCAGTTCACGCGCGTCCAGGCGCACCAGTGCCTGCCGAAGCCGAAGCAGCTCAGCTGGGAGGCGGCGGCCGCGTACATGCTGGTCGGGGCCACCGCCTACCGCATGCTCGCCGCCTGGCCGCCGCACACGGTGAGGCCCGGCGACGTGGTCCTCGTCTGGGGCGGCGCCGGCGGCCTCGGCTGCCAGGCGATCCAGATCGCGCGCGCGATGGGCGGCATCCCGGTCGCGGTCGTCTCGAGCGACGACAAGATCGCGTTCTGCACACGTCTCGGCGCCAAGGGCTGCATCAACCGCAAGAAGTTCTCCCACTGGGGCGTGCCGCCGCACTGGAAGGAGGCGGAGCGGTACGGCGAGTGGCTCAAGGGCGCGCGCGCCTTCGGCGGCGCCATCTGGGAGATCGTGGGCGAGCGCAGGAGCCCGCGCATCGTCTTCGAGCACCCGGGCGAGGACACCGTACCCACCTCGATTTTCGTCTGCGACACGGGCGGCATGGTCGTCATCTGCGCGGGCACGAGCGGCTACACCGCGGTCGCCGACCTCCGCTACCTCTGGATGCGGCAGAAGCGCTTCCAGGGCTCGCACTTCGCGAACGACGAGCAGGCGAAGGCCTTGAACGACCTCGTGACGGCCGGCAAGGTCGATCCGTGCCTCTCCGAGACCTTCACCTTCGAGCAGATCCCGCACGTGCACCAGCTCATGTACGAGAACCGGCAGCCGCCCGGAAACATGGCCTGCCTGGTGAACGCACCCCGGCCCGGGATGCGCGAGCTGCCGCGCTGATCGCGGGTTGAGCCTGGGGCTCTCGTCACCGTAGAATGTGACCGATGTCGGCCCTCCCCGAGCTGGCCTGCGAGTCGACGCGCACCCTCACCCGGCAGGAGTGCGCGGCCCGGGTCGCCCCCCGGCGGCGAGGCGACCTGTTCGCCTCGGTCCTCTGAAGACCCCAATGCTCGACGACGAGGACTTCCGCAAGATCGTGCAGGCGGTGCGCGCCGTGCTGAACGCCGAGCAGTCGGTGTCCGGCGCCATCGGCGAGCGCTGGGCAGGCGGTCAGCTCGTGATGAAGCCGGGCAAGGCCGGCACGCAGGAGAAGACCATCCCGATCGAGGTGTTCTTCCGGAAGATCGTGGGGGTCCGCGAGCGCCTGCGCGTCCTCGAGCAACGCATCAACGCGCACCCCAAGCTCTCCGACGAGGACCGCCTCCAGCTCCAGGACTACATCACGCGCGCCTACGGCAGCCTCACCACCTTCAACGTGCTCTTCGCCGACCCGGAGGACCGCTTCGTCGGGACGAAAGGCTCGGAGGAGAGCTGATGGGAGGAGGGCCGCTGGGAGGAGCGCCGGAGCACTCCCCCGGGTTCCTCGCGCTCGTCGCCGATGCCAGGCGGCGCATCCGCGAGGTCACGGTCGCCGACGTCGAGCGCGTGCGCGCCGTCGGCGAGCCCGTGCAGCTCATCGACGTGCGCGAGGAGGAGGAGTGGCGCCGTGGTCACCTTCCCGGCGCGCGCCACCTCTGCAAGGGCATCATCGAGCGCGACATCGAGCAGGCCGTGCCCGACCGCGACGCGCATCTGATCCTCTACTGCGGCGGCGGCTTCCGCTCGGCGCTCGCCGCGGACGCGCTCCAGAAGATGGGCTACAGACACGTCGTGTCGATGGACGGCGGCTGGCGGGCGTGGACGGCGGCGGGCCTGGCGGTCGAGCGCGAGCCCCGGGGCGCGTGATCCGCCTCGGCCAGCTCTCCAAGCGCTACGGCGAGGTCGAGGCCGTGCGCGGCCTGGACCTCGAGATCCCCACCGGGCAGCTGGTCGGCCTGCTCGGCCCCAACGGCGCCGGCAAGTCGACCACCATCAAGATGCTGACCGGCATGCTGCCGCCCAGCGCGGGTACCGCCGAGGTCTTCGGGCACGACGTGGTCCGCGACCCGGTCGCGGTGAAGCGTCTGGTCGGCTACGTGCCGGAGTCCGGCGCCGTGTTCGAGACGCTCACCGGCTGGGAGTACCTCCAGCTGGTCGCCTCGCTCTACGGCCTGCCCGCCGGCGAGGCCGCGGGGCGCATCCTCCGCTTCGCCGAGTTCTTCGAGCTGGCCGAGGCCACACTCCGCCGCGAGCTGCTGGCCGCGTACTCGAAGGGCATGCGGCAGAGGGTCGTCATCACCGCCGCGCTTCTCCACAACCCGAAGGCCATCTTCTTCGACGAGCCCCTCAGCGGCCTCGACGCCAACGCTGCGCTCGGCTTCAAGACGCTGATCACCTCGCTCGCGCGCGAGGGCAAGACCATCGTCTACTGCTCTCACCTGCTCGACGTGGTCGAGCGGGTGTGCGAGCGGATCGTCATCGTCCACGAGGGGCGGCTCATCGCCGACGGCTCGCTTCCCCAGCTTCAGGAAGCGACCGGGGAGGTGTCGCTCGAGCGCATCTTCAACCGGCTCACCGCCACCGAGAACCTGCTCGCGCGCGCCGAGGAGTTCGCGCGCGTGCTGGTGCGATGACGCGCGCACTCGACCTCGGGCAGCTCCGCGCGCTGCTGCGCGCCTACTTCCGCATGAGCCTCCGGGGCAGGGCCGTGCGCACCTTCTACCGGCGCAAGCCGAGCAAGCTGGGCGGGGCGGTCGCCATGATCCTCCTCTACAGCTCCATCGGCGCGGTGGCCGGGCTTGGCGCGACGGGCTCGCACGATCCCTTCAGCTTCGCCCTCATCATGGACGCCATCACCTTCGTCATGCTCGGCATGAGCCTGGCGGCGGAGTCGGGTGACCTGCTCTTCAACCTGCCCGAGCACGACGTCCTCGCCCACATGCCGCTCGCGCCGCGCACGATCCTGCTCGCGAAGGCCGCCAGCCTGATGGGCTTCGCGCTGCTGCTCGGCCTGGCGCTCAACCTGCCGCCCATGCTCCTCGGACTGCGGGTCACGGGGATGCGCGGCACGTTCCCGCTCGTGCACCTCGGCGTGGTGGGGCTGCTCGCGGCCTTCGTGACCGCCATGGTGGTGTTCACCTACGGCCTCGTCGGACGCTTCGTCGAACGCAGCCGCTTCGGCAGCGTCGCGGCCTGGTCGCAGGCGGGGCTGTCCGCGGCCTTCCTCGTCCTCTCGCAGGTCCTGGCGCACCTCCTGGAGCTCCCCCGCTTCCGCCTCGATGCGGCCTACGCCCTCGTCTTCCCGCCGGCCTGGTTCGCGGCGCTCGACGTGGTCGGGGCCGCCACCTACCCGCCGCGTGCCGTGCCGCTCTCCCTGCTCGCCGTCGCCGCCACGCTGGGCCTCGGCTGGGTGGCGGTGGCGCGCCTCGCCCCGGGCTACGCCGGGGCGCTCGCGCAGCTCGGTGAGGCGCGCCCGCTCGCGCCCGCGCGCCGGCTCCGCGCCGCGGAGCGCGCGCCGGGCGCCCTCGTCGGCTGGTGGCTCCGCGATCCCGCCGAGCGCGCGGCGTTCCAGCTCGCCGCCGCCTACCTGCGGCGCGACCGCGAGACGAAGACGCGGCTCTACCCGTCGCTCGGCTTCTTCCTCCTCCTACCCGTGGCCCAGCTCGTCAGCCGCGCCACGTACAGCCTCACCGCCGGCGCCTTCGTGTCGGTCCTGATCCTCGGCATGCTGCCCTCGGTCGTCCTCGAGGCGCTGCGCACGTCGTCGCACCATGCGGCGACCGAGATCTTCGCCGCGGCCCCGCTCGGCACCGCGGCGCCGCTCTTCGAGGGCACCCGGAAGGCGGCGATCTACTACGTCCTCCTGCCGGGCGCGGTCGTCTCGCTCCTCTGGATCGCCGCGATCGACGTCGAGAGGCTGCCGGTCGCGCTGCCGAGCCTGCTCGTCCTCCCGTTCCTCTCGCTGCTGCCCGCCGCGGCGCGTGACTACGTACCGCTCTCCGAGCCGCCGACGACCGGCCGCCAGTCGAGCACCAACGTCGTGATCGGCATGCTGATCACGGTGGTCGGCGCGGGGCTGCTGGCGATGTCGTGGATGGCCCTGGCGGGCGGCCTCCTGCCCCACCTGATCGCGGGCGAGGCGGTCGTGGTCCTCGTCGCCTGCCGCGCCCTCGCTGCCCACATCCGCCACCGGCCGCTGCGGCTCGAGGGCTGACGAGTGCCCCGACGAGCCCGTAGTCGGCGCGCGTGACGTCCGCCAGCTAGTTCGGGAGGTGAGCCACGAACTGCTCGGGCGGGCCCTTCGTCGAGACACGCGCGGGGGTCCCGCCATCGGGGTGCACGAAGAGAGCCGGGTATCCGCCGGCTCCGTAGGGCCCCTGGAACAGCGCCTTCTCGGCATCGCCGTGCTCGGGGTTGATGCGCACCTTGATGAACCCGTTCAGACGGGAGCGCACCTCGTACGCCTCCAGCATGTCGTCGAGCGCGCGGCAGTGCGGGCACCAGTCGACGCGGAAGTAGACCAGCATCGGCGCGTGGAGGGCACGCTGCTGGCGCACGGCCTGTTCGTGTCCCCCCGCATCCTCGTACCACGTCGATGAGTAGTAGGCGTGGGCCATCCGGTGCTCCGTTACGGCGAGCGCGACCGCCACCGCGACGCCGAGCACGCCGACCTTCGTCCGCTGCCTCATCTTCCTCCACCTCCAGGGCTCAGCGTGCAGACGAGGGGTGCGAGAGTCAAACCGCGCAGGAACGCTCGCTCGCCGCTTCACCCACCGAGCAATCCTCGCGCGATCACCTTGAGCTCCAGGATCGGCTTCACGCCCTCGAAGATCGGGAGCACGAGCGCGTCGACGACGTGGCGCGAGATGGCGAACTCCTCCGCGTAGCCCCAGCCGCCGTGGAGGAGCTGGCCCTCCTGCGTGACGCGCACGGCCACGTCGGAGGCGAAGAGCTTCGCCATGGCCGGCTCGAGGACCACCGTCTCGTCGCGGTCCATGGCGCGCGCGGCCGCGTAGGTGAGCTGGCGCGCCGCGGCGAGATGGGTCGCCATGCGGCCGAGCTTGTACTGCGTCAGCTGGAAGTCGCCGATCGGCCGGCCGAACTGCTTCCGCTCGCCCGCGTAGGTCGCGGTCGCCTCGAGCGCCGCCTGCGCGAGCCCGGTGGCCCGCCCGCCGGTCTGGAGCCGGCCGGCCGCGAAGCCGGTCATCTGGAGGTAGAAGCCCTTCCCCTCCCCCTCCGCCTCGCCGATCAGGTTCTCTGCCGGGACGACGTAGTTCTCGAAGCCGAGCGTGAAGGAGTGCATGCCGCGGTAGCCGGGTGTGGCGTCCGCCTTCCCGTGCAGCACGCCGCCCCCGAGCTGGCGCATCTCGAACTGGTGGCCCGGGAAGGAGTCCTTGGGGACGATGAAGAGCGAGAGGCCGCGCGCGCGCGCCCCGGGGTCGGGGTTGGTGCGCGCGAGGAGGGCCAGCACGTCGGCGCGCCCGGCGAACGTGCACCACGCCTTCGCACCCGAGATGAGCCAGGCGCCCTCGGTGCGCTCGGCCCGGCAGCGCACCGAGGCGACGTCGGAGCCGGTGTCGGGCTCGGTGACCGAGATGCCGACCATGAGCTCGCCCGCCGCGATCGGCGGGAGCCACCGCCGCTTCTGCGCCTCGGTGCCGCCCTTGAGCAAGGCCTTGGTCAGGATCTCCGGCCGCGTGATGAGGCTCCCCGCCGCCGCGAGCGAGGCCGCGGAGAGCTCCTCGGTGATGACGATCATCACCAGGTTGCCCATGCCCTGCCCGCCGTACTCCTCGGGCACCGACATGCCGAAGTAGCCGAGCTCGGTCATCCGCCGGATGATCGACTCGGGGACGAGCTCGTCGTGACGGTGGATGCGCTCGGCGATGGGCGCGACTTCTTTGCGGGCGAAACCTCGAGCCGAGTCGCGCGCCATCTCGGCCACGTCGCCGTCGATGAAGGAGTTGTTGGCGCCGCGCGTGCGGATGACCTCGCGGCCGACCTCGCGCAGCTGCGCCTCGTGCTGCGCGGCGCGCACCGCCGCCCGGACCTCGGGGGCGCCGAGCGTGCGCGCGAGCGTCTCGCCCGAGACGCCGAAGTCGTCGCGATGGGCCTCGATCTCGGCACCGAGCCGGCTCGCCACCTCGCCCGCGAACGCGGCCGCCATGCGGCCGATCGTCTCGTCACCCGCGCGCCCGCGCGCATAGGCAGCGAGCGCCTCGGCGGCCGCCGCCTCGGTCGCGGCGTAGGCGAGCCGCTCGGCGTGCACCTGGTGCTCGTCGATCGCCTGCGCGCCATCGGTCGTCCGCCGCCCGGCGGCCAGGGCCTCGTCGAGCACGGCACGGACGGCGGGGATGATGAGGCTCGTCTCCTCGCGCATGCGGCGCTTGCTCTTAGCACCCAGCCACAGCCTGTGCCACTTATGGGCAGTTCGTCCTTGGGGAGGCTGGGTGTGGGGTGGAGTTGGGTGGCGTCGGCAACAAACGGCAACAGAACCACCCCGCCTGGCCGCCGAGGGCGAGGTGGCCCCCGCCAACACACAATCGCCCGGAAGCAAACCAGTGGGCTCCATTCCGTGACTCCGAGCGGTGCCAGACCGAAGATGGCCCGTAGCGGCGGCACCAGGATCAGCGCGAACAGGATCGCAACCTCGGCGACTACACCGACCAGCACGAGACGGTCGTCGATGCTCTCAGTCGGAAGAGCACTCCCGGTCGGTACGACAGGCGCCAGGCGGAACACTCACGCGGTCCGAAGGCGTGAGGAGTTGGACGGTGACGGCGGTAGGCAGCGCGGCACGCGGCCGGCATTGACGGCAGTCACGATGCGAGCATACAGGAGTGAACAAAGGCGGATCGACGTTGGCCCAGAATCTTCTGCTCGCCAGCCTCGTGCTCTGGGCAGGCACAGTCGCAGCTGAACCGTTCGGCTGCGTGAGCAGGAGCGGCAACGTGCGGATGCTGACGAGGAGCCCCGCCATCTGTTCGGCTACGGAGACGCCCATGTCCTGGGGCCTAGACCAGCCGACAGATGGGCGCACCGGACCGACGGTGCATCGTCCCACGGCCGCACAGCTCGGGACAGCCGCACTCATCACGATCCTGCTATTGCCACGCACGGCTTCGTCGCGGTAGACGCGTCTCCCCGACGGGCTCGGGGGCTACGTCGTCATCCCGCGTGCCCACCTCGTCAACGTGACCAGCCTGGCACACCAACGGTGGAAGCGCCAGAATTGCCTTTCGACCCATCGAACAACTGCCGGCGCGCCTCGGTGTTGGACGGGACGATGAAGACCCTCGTGATCGGCCTCGGGACGCTCGTGCTCGTCGTGCTCACCCGACCAGCCTTTGCCCAACGATGCCCGTCCTTCCGGGCGCCCGCCTTCTTCGCCGGAGCGGCTGTGGCTCCAGGCTATCCGTACCCGGCCTCCGGCTACCCCGGGTACCCGTACTACCCGTACCCGCTTCCCCCGGCACCGAGCCTCGGGTTCGGCCGGGGCGGCATCTACGGGCACGTGTTCGTCGGGCGAGACCAGAGCATCACCAGCTACACGTTCCCCGGCCGCGATAGCTGGCAGTAGTCGGGCACGCGCCGTCACCCTGCCCGGCCGCTCGGTGCCGGCGATGTCGGGGGGGGCGGCACGCCCTTCACCGCATCCGCCGGAGCCGCGTGTGCAGCTCGATCACGTCGTCGTGTAGCTCGATCACGTCGTTTGCCAGCCGCCGCAGGTCATCGGATGCCCGAGGCCGCGTCCAGCGGTCGAGCAGTCGGCCCAGGACGACGGCGAGCCGGAAGAACACCTGCTGTGCATACAACGCCTGCTCGCGGTCCGAGGACCGCAGGCCCTCGCTGCGGGAACCCTGCGCCTTCTGGAGCCGCGGTAGCAGCTCCTTGCAGAGCGACGTGAGACGCCGCTCTATGGCTGTCGAATCCCCCGTCGCCAGGAACGCGCCGATCTCCTGCTCAAGCTGGTTCAGCTCGGCGTCTTCGGCAGCTGTCTTCTCCATGGCCGGCGTCATACACGCCTCCAAGCGCCTGCGCCGTCACGCATGTGTGTGAGCAGCTCGTGCTGCAGGCCGGTACGCACCCGGGTTATCAACGCGGGGCACGGACTCCGGCCAACCTTTCCCAAGGACTGGCTCTATCCACGTCTACCCGACGATGGCCGAGGCGTGAAGATCGCGGCGCTGTCATTCTCGACTGACGTGGCGAAGCTGTCCTGCTGGGCTGAAGGATGACGGCGAAGAACGGGTGGGCGTGTTCGTGCTCGCCTTGTGTCCACTCGCGCTGTAAGTATCAGGGATGCTCGGACTGCTCGTGCTGGCTGCTGCGCTGGAGGTCGGTGGGGACGCGGCGATCCGTCACGGCCTTCTTCGGGCTTCCTGGCCCTGGCTGCTGGTCGGTGCGCTCGGGCTCACCGCCTACGGGCTCGTCGTCAATGCCAACCGCCTCATCGACTTCGGGCGCCTGATGGGGGTGTACATCGCCGTGTTCGTCGTCGTGAGCCAAGTGCTCAGCGTCATGTTTTTCGGTGAGCGCCCGTCTCCGAGTCTCCTCTCGGGCTGCCTGCTGATCATCGGCGGCGGGATCGTGATCCAGTTTGGTGCGCCCTAGCCAAGATGACACGCAGCGCTCTCATCGCCTGTCTCGTCGTGATCTTGCTGGGCCTCTTCATCGTTGGACAGCTTTTCCCGCGAGGGAGGAAGCCCTACTCGACCGACATCGGTGCGTTGCACGCGAGATTCAACGAAGACGCCGGCAAGGTGCGTCTGCTCCTGCTTCTGTCGCCTACGTGACCAGCCTGCCTTCGGGGGGCCTCCGAAGTCGAAAGTCGTGTACTCGACAAGCTGAACGCGCCCGATCTGCGGGTCTACGCAGTTTGGGTCCCAATTCTTCGCACGGACATGCGCCTGGCCGTATCGAGGGCGACGACACGGCTTCCCGATGAGCGCGTCAGCCACTATTGGGATGCCGAAGGCGACTTGGTAAAGACGTACTCGCGTATTCTTGGGCTGCCCGACTCCCGGCCGGCCTGGGACGTGTATCTCCTCTTCGATGGCAATGCCGAGTGGAAGGATCAGCCGCCCGCTCCGCAGGGCTGGATGCACCAATTGCCGCTTGCGCCCGCCGAGCGACGTTTGGATGGGGATCGTCTCGCCGCAGAAGTCGGCCAGCTGCTCAACGACAGCGAGTAGGGCGAAAGTTAGCCGGGCCGGAATGCTGCACTTCATGGAACCCTCGGGGCCGAGGGTTGCCGGTAGGGAGACACCCCGCATCCGCTTCGGCGGACGGGCTGGAGAAGCGTTCGAGGGGCGGAACGCTACGACTGGCGGCGTCCCGTGGCGATGTCATCGAGCCGGCAGCACACCTGGTGAATCCGCCTCACCGCCTTGCTGTTGGTCGCGAGCACGTCCTCGGGGAGGTCAGCCGCCTCGATGGTGATCGCGGGAAGGCGCTCTGCCTCCTCAAGCCGCTCTACGAACCCGCTGCGGTAGGAGACTCGCCCGATCCGCGCCATCGCCCGATCCTCCGTGACCGGCGGTTTGAGTCCGGTCGCCTCTACACGCCCTCCAGGACGAAGCGACGGACCCGGCCGGCGATTTTCGTCCCTCACTCGCCGGAACACCGCGAGCCGGTCCTCGCGCGAGCCCTCCGCCTCAGCCGGGTCCTCGAGCGGCCAGTAAAGTGTGCGCGCGGCGAAGGGGTAGACCTTGGGGCAACTGCGATTCGCCCGCTCGCACACCACGACGGCGTAGCGGATGGGAACCTTGCCGAGAAACAGGCGGATCCCCTTGGCGCGCAGCCCGCTCGCGTCGATGCCGAGCTCCTGAAGGACCCGGCGAGTGAGGGGGTGAACGAGATATGACCGAAAGTTGTGGATCGTGGAGCCCGTGACGCCGGCGGCGTATCCTCCCGCCCGGGTTCCATCGCACGCACCCGCAGGGGGATCCCTTTGAACGCAACGCCAGACGCGCGGCGATTCTTTACCGACCGACATGCGACGTACGCGCGCTTCATCCGTGCGATGCGCTACCCGCAGGGACTGCGCGCGTTCTTTCTTGGCTCGCCGCTCGTCCGTTCCGGCCTTCGCATTCTCGATGCCGGATGCGGCACGGGCGCGCTGACGCTCGCGGTGCGTGACGCCTTCGTGCGGCGGGGGTGTGCGCCCAAGACGCTCCACGCATTCGACCTCACGCCCGCCATGCTCGATCGGTTACGCGAGACGCTGCGCCGTCGCGGGATCAAGGGCGTGGAACTGGCGGAAGCGAACGTACTGCAACTGGACGGGCTGCCGGCGTCGTGGCGGGACTATGACCTCGTCGTCTCGGCGTCGATGTTGGAGTACGTGCCGCGTGATCGGTTCGTCGATGCGCTCGCCGGGCTGCGCGCACGGGTGAAGGAAGGGGGCAGCTTCGTCCTCTTCATGACGCGCCGAAACCCGTTGACGCGACTCCTCATCGGCCGCTGGTGGGCGTCGAACCTTTACACCGTCGGTGAGCTGGCGGACGCTTTCCAACGGGCGGGGTTTTCAAGCTTCGCCTTCCGAAGCTTCCCGCCGGCCGCCCGCTACCTCTCGGTGTGGGGGCACATCGTCGAGGCGACCCGCTGAATTGTCGCGTCCGGAACGGACATGGTGCGTCAGGTCACGAGCCGGGGCCATCGAGCGAGAGCCAGCCCCCTCGGTGCGATCCACAACTCTTGACCATATCTCGGGGTGAACTTCGGTCGGCTCCAAGCCCGCGCTACAAACGGCTCATCTCCTGTCCGAGGAAGCGCCGCAGCGACTGGTCGGCGGCCGTCTCGGCCTCTGCGTCCGCGATCAGGGTGTACATCTCCCACGGCATGCCGTCCGCGTCGCGGACCCAAAACTTGTCGGCCTTCGCGTAGCAGCAGGTCGTCCCCTTCTGCTCCAAGAGATCGACACCCTCGTGCTTCGTGCGGACCATCTCCGACGCCACGTCGCCGGTGCTAGGGTAGCGGATGCCGAGGTGGCTCACGGTGCCTGGCTCGCCCCCGGTGTTGAGCGACAGGATCACAGGCGGGTCGCTGATTTCGAACTTGGCGTAGTCGTGCCGAACCTTGGCCGGCTCCTGACCGAACAGCTTCCGATACCGGGCAATCGCGGCGTCGAGGTCGCGGACGTAGAGCGCGACGTGGAATGTGTTGTGGGCCATGGGTCGTCCTCCTTCATCGACGGATGTCGATACCCTTGCACATCCCATCGACTAATGTCAATATCTCCTCATGTCGATGAAAGAGAAGGCGTCCCGCTGCTGTGCGCCGCTGCTGCGGACCCGCCTGGGGAGGGATGACGCCGAGGCGCTCGCGACCGCCTTCAAGGCGATTGCCGACCCGGGACGGCTGCGGCTGCTGAGCTTCATCGCGGGCCAGCCGGGCGCGGAGGCATGCGTCTGTCACCTCGTCCAGCCGCTCGGCCTGGCGCAGCCCACGGTGAGCCACCACCTGAAGGTGCTCACCGAGGCGGGGCTTCTGGCCCGTGAGCGCCGGGGCACGTGGATGTTCTACCGGCTCGTGCCAGAGCGCGTGGAGGCGCTGCGGCAGGCGTTGGCGCTCCCGTCCGAGAAGGCGGCCGTGAAGCGGTCGGCATGAGCCTCGGGCGGCGGCTGACCGCCGAGGGCGTGGGGACGGCGCTCCTCCTCGCGGGCGTGGTCGGCTCGGGGATCATGGGCGAGCGCCTGGCCGGGGGAAACGTGGCACTCGCCCTCCTCGCCAACACGGTCGCAACAGGGGCCGTGCTGGTGGCGCTGATCCTGACCTTCGGCCCGATCTCGGGCGCGCACCTCAACCCGGCCGTGACGCTCGCGGACGCCTGGGCGGGTGGTCTCGCGTGGCGGGACGTTGCCGGCTACACCCTGGCTCAGGTCGGTGGCGCCTTCGCGGGGGTCGCGAGCGCGCATCTCATGTTCGGGGAGCCGCTGTTCGCCCTTTCCCAGCATGAGCGGGCGGGGATGCCGCAGCTTTGGAGCGAGTTCGTCGCGACCTTCGGCCTCCTGGCAGTGATCCGGGGCGGCGTGCGCCAACGGTCTGCGGCGCTCCCATTCGCGGTGGGCGCTTACATCACGGCGGCGTACTGGTTCACCGCCTCCACCTCATTCGCCAATCCTGCGGTCACGCTCGCCCGCGCCGCAACCGACACGTTCGCTGGCATCCGACCGGCGGACGCCCCGGGGTTCATCGTGGCGCAGTTGCTCGGCGCGGGGGCGGCCACCGCGCTGTTCCAGTGGCTTCTGCCGCCTCAGGCCCGCGTGCGGTCGGGGGAGACCAGAAGCCGTGATGTCGCCAGGCGTGTTGTGGCGCACACGGAGACCGTGCGATGAGAGCGGAGGCGACGCTCAGTCACACGGCCGCGAGAGCGCTCTACGACCGGATCGGGCGGTGGCAGGACACGCAGCGGTTCTACGAGGACGATGCCACGGCTGACCTGATCGCCCGTTCCGACCTGCGGCATGCCCAATCCGTCTTCGAGTTCGGCAGCGGGACGGGACGCCTCGCGGAGCGCCTGCTGCGCGATCACCTTCCGGCAACCGCCCGCTACCAGGGCATCGACATTAGCTCCTCGATGGTGGCGCTCGCCCGTCAACGCCTCGCGCCCTGGCAGAGCCGCGCCGCCGTGGAGCAGTCGGACGGGTCGCCGCACATCCAGGCTCCCGACAAGCGATTCGACCGCTTCGTCTCGACCTACGTGCTCGACCTGCTGAGCGTCGAGGACATCGTGCTCGTTGTCCAAGAGGCGCATCGCCTCCTGGCACCGGAGGGGCTGCTCTGCCTCGTCAGCGCGACGCACGGTCGAACGCTGCTGGAACGGCTCGTCATGGGCGTGGCCGGGCGGCTGCATGCCCTGTCTCCCAGCCTGGTCGGAGGCTGCCGGGCCATCGACCTCCGGTCGTTCCTGGAGGCCAGCCACTGGCGAGTGGTTCATCGTAACCTCGTCAGCAGGTGGGGGATCGTCTCGGAGGTAGTGGTCGTGACCCCGACGAGCGTAACGTGACGACTGTCCTCTTCGCCTGCGTCCACAACGCCCGGCGCTCGCAGATGGCGGCGGCCTTCTTCAACGGGCTGGCCGACGCCACGAAGGCTCGCGCCATTTCCGCAGGGACCGAGTGAGCCCCTCGGCATCACCATCGAGGCGTGGCCGGCGGGGCCGTCGAAGCCATGCGCCAAATCCGTGTCCCTGCTGGATGCGCGACGCCCCTCAAGCGACGGAGGAAAGGCAGAAGCGAGGGGCATGCAGCCAGCACTCAGGGCCTTCGGCATGCTGATCACGTCTCAAGCTGCGAACGCTCTCGTGCGTGCCACGCCGGTAGGCTTGCGCCAGAAGATCGTCGCCCTCGTCCGTCCGTGCGCTGAGGTTCCGCTTGGCGCGCTCGGCCAGTTGAGGATCGACTTCGACGCCCACGACCCCGCCCCTTGGGAGAACCATCTCGGCTGCGATGGCGGTGTAGTAGCCGACACCTTGTGGCCCGGCGCAGCCTCTACCCCCGCCGAGGCGATCCGACAAGGGGCGATGCCGTCGCTCGCGTTGCTGAGCCGCCATGTGATAGCGCGGCATTCCAACGGGAGTTGCGCGGCTGCCCGGCGGCTTCAGCACCTAGTCGTCGGGCGGCGGAAGGAGCGCCATGGGCGGCAAGTCCGCAAGGCGAGCGCAGCGGGACTATGTCCCTGCGGCGCCCCAACTCTGGCTCTACGACTTCTTGGTCGCCGTCTT
>VBKJ01000208.1 GCA_005879795.1 Deltaproteobacteria bacterium | reverse complement strand
ACGGGGCTCCGACGCGAAGTTCGAGATGACGACCGTATTCTTGTCGGGGAGGTGCTCGAGGACGATCCCCAGATTCGCGGTGAACACGAGGTCCTGAAGATCGGCGCCGCGGGGCGTCGGGAGCTGGTAGATCAGGGCCTCGCCGGCGAGATATCGGTAGAGCTCGAGAAACTGGACGGTGGCTCGCTTGAAGTCCGGCTCGCGCCGGTCGGGCGGCAGATCTTGCATCCAGGGATTGTTGGCGACCCGGGTCGAGTACGAGAACGGGAAGCTGAGAAGAAAGGACGGACGATCGAGCTGGGTCGGATTCAGCCAAGGAGAGGCCGGCACCGGTTCGGGCAGGCGGGCTTCGCGTGTCACCTGGCGCATCTGGATTGTTACCTGGTTCATGGCGTCGTCTCCTTGTGGTGGTCTTCGACTATCGCATCGCTCCGTCCCTGAGCTTGACGATCGGGTCGATCCCCGCCTCGATGTGGTCGCCCGTCTCCTGAACCGTCGCGAAGTCGAACTCGGACGACAACGGAAGGATCAGGTCGACCTGCGAGCCGTAGCGGACCTGTGAGAAGCGTTGACCCTGGGCGACGAGTTGATTCTGTCTCAGCACGAAGGGGGTGATGCGGTCGATGTCCTGGTCCGCGATCTGGAGCACGTAGTACGGCTGGGCGAGATCCACGGAGTAGATTCGATTGAGGACACGCTGATTGTGTTGGAGGTACTCCATCGAATCCGTGGAAATGTGCAGGTCCTGCAGAATGCTCTTCTCCACGTCGAGCATCGGATGGTTGTAGGTAGTGATCGGATCCGCCTCCCGGTAGGAGAGCCGCCCGGGGTAGGGAACTCGATTGATATGGACGTCGAAGAAGGTCATGAAGATGCCGATGACGAGGCTCCGCGCGTCGTAGTGCGGATCGCGCATGGCGTCGCGGAGACAGTAGGTTCTTCCCTTGATCTCCACGATGGATTCGTCCGGGCCCACCTCTCGCTGATAGAGGATGATCCCGTCCGCGGGAGAGAAGAAGTAGCCCAGGTCGGAATAGGTCGGGCGGATCGGGTCTCGGAAGAAGTGATACTGCGAGAGCCAGGTGAGCGGCTTGTCCCGAAACGGGCGAACGTCGGTATCGAGCCAGTCCTGTAGTTTCTTGGGCATCGTACGGCCTCCCGGTTGTCATGCAGCGGCTCGCGCGGCGCATCTCCGACCCGAGGCGGGGTCGGCAGCGCGAGAGAGCGGTCAAGGGCGGGGAGGAGCCCGGCGGCGAATGGACTCGCTGCCAATCGGCCTTCGGCCCCGAGATATGCCTGGCTCGATCACATCAGGCCGCGCGCTGAACGAGCCCGAGCTTGATCTGTTGACTTCGCGCCCTTATCGGGGCCGTACCCCCGCGGGCATCCGTTCCGTTGGGAGGACATTGCTATAGCAACGACTCTCCCCGAAGCCAGATCACGGCTCCGGAGCGTTTTAGATACCTTGCGCGCTCCTCCGCTACTATACCGGCAACCGACCGGTCAGCGTCACGTCGAGAAGGGACGACGGGAAGGGCGCCCTTCGCCACCCAGTCACCTTCTTCAAGAGTATCTTGGGGTTTTCCGACGGGAACTCGGGCATACCCTGCAGGAACTGGTGCCAATAGCGCATCTGCGAGGTCCGCCACTCATCAAGTCTTCGTAAGGCGGTCATTCTCTCTTCATAGAACCTGGGTAGCGCGCGCGCCCAAAAACGGGCTGACGAAGCCATGAAGGTGATGCCTTGATTGCAACGGCGAGGAGGTTCTTCTCACCTACTTCACCTCCGGCCGCGGCGTCGAGGCGCTCGGCAGCGTCTGGACCTTCCTCGACCTATCAGCGCTGGCCGCCAGGAGGAGTGGTAGGAGTCGACCGAGGGATACCCACAGAGCCCGCCGTAAGAGTGGTGGCGCCGCCACGACGAGTACGGCCGTCAGCGGCTTCGCGGTCGGTCTCCCCGGGCCGGATCGACGAACCGCACTTCGAGGGGTATGTCGATCTCGAGCCTGCCCATTCGACTATGTAGCGAGAGGAGGCGGACATCTGTCCGGACGATCGGTACGGTGACTTCGTCGACGCGAAGCAGCCGTATCAACCGCCCAAGAGGTGGGACTCCTCGCGGGGGCGGGGCAAGACCCCTCCTGAGGCCTCCAAGCATGCAGCAGCGAATCGTGCCCCCGAGACGGATAACGCGCCGCCGGCAAAAGACTCGTCTCGCCAGGGGAAAGGAGCTCAAAAGGGACGGTGACGACTAGGACTCCCGAGAACACCAACAGGAGGAAAGGAGAGAACTCATGAGCGACTCGCAGGGGAATTTCGTCTGGTACGAGCTGGACACGAGCGACGTGCAGGGCGCGATCAAGTTCTACAAGGACGTGATCGGCTGGGGCACGCAGCGATTCGGTGAGAGCTACGTGATGTGGACGGCGGGCGAGACCCCGGTCGGCGGCGTGATGATGCTGCCCGACGAGGCCAGGAAGATGGGCGCCCCGCCGCACTGGATAGCCTACGTGGCTGCGGACGACGTCGACGCGCTCACGAAGAAGGCGGAGTCGCTGGGCGCGAAGACGCACGTGCCGCCTCAGGACATCCCGAAGGTCGGCCGCTTCAGCGTCATCGCCGACCCCCAGGGCGCCGTGATCGCGCTCCTCAAGGGCTCAGGCCCCGAAATGCCGCGGCCGGCGGAGGCAACGAACGGCCACTTCTCATGGCACGAGCTCATGGCCGGCGAGCGGGAGACGGCGTTTCGCTTCTACTCGCAGCTCTTCGGCTGGCAGAAGACCGACGCCGTCCCGTCCCCAATGGGGACCTACCAGATGTACGGCAAGGGCGGCCGCACCTTGGGCGGCATGGCAACGAAACCCAAGGACTACCCGGCGCCGCCGCACTGGCTCTACTACGTCAAGGTCGACGACCTCGACGCCGCGCTCGCGCGCGTGAAGAAGGGCGGCGGCCAGGTGATGCACGGCCCGATGGAGGTACCCGGCGGCGACCGCGTCGCGCAATGCATGGACCCGCAGCGGGCGGCCTTCGCGCTGCACGGGAAGTAGGAGAGTCTGCGAGATCAAGACGTCCGTGCGCCGGCGCTGGACCAACACGAGCGCCGGCGCACGGGGCTTCGGACCCTCCCGGACGGTGGCGCTCGTCGTGATCACGCGCCAAAGGGCTACGCAGAGGAGGACGGCGCCCCTCGTCAAAGTGCTCCGCGGGCGCGCCTGACGGAGACACGCCAACCGTGGGAACTTCCTCCCGGCCTTCGGAATCAGATCCTACCCGTTCCGCGGGATGCCGAGCGCATAGTCGGTGGTGTACGTTGATGCCAGGGTCGTGATGCCGGTGGATGACAGCGTCGCCCAGCGCGCACGGGAGTTATGTTACCAAACCAGCGTGCTGTACGACTTGGTGGGCGAGTTGCGAGCAACCGCTGAGACCGCGTGCCAGCAAGCACACGTGGCAAGGCACGAGGCCCGGGAGCGTCGTCAGGTCGTAAAGTGCCACCTCTACCTCCACCGCTCGGCTGACCGCCCCTCTGTAGTCCTTCCGGCCCGGATCGCCTCCACTCGCCGGTAGGAGTCAGCGGCTGCCGAAGGCCACCATCGCCGCCGCGTAGAGGTAGGCGTGCTCCCACACGTGCGGCACGTCGTTCTCCGAGACGTAGTCCGGCGCGATGCCGTCGCCGTTCAGGTCGGCGTCGACGCGCGCGTAGAACTCCCCGAGGTGGTGCGTGTCGAAGGTCGGGAGCTCGCGCACGAAGAAGCGCACTGCGTCCTGGACCGCGCCCAGCGCCGCCGCGTCGCCGAGGGTGCGGGCAAGGTGCGCGCGGGCTAGGAGCGACTCGGCGTTGTAGGCCCCGCCCCTGGCGGTGCGGGCGAGGATCGGATCGATGAACGCCTCCTGCAGGTACTGCGCGTGGGAGAGCGTGCGCGGATCGTCGGCGGCGGGGAAGCCGGTCGGCCATATGAGCCACGCGGATCGCCCGCCCTCGAAGTGCGCCGGGGGTCCCGGGACCAGGAAGTGGGCGACGATCGCCTGCTCGAGCTCTGCGGACCGCGCCTGCCAGCCGGCGACCTCGCCGGCATCGAAGGCGCAGTCGCTGGCCGCATCGATGCCGCTCCGCAGAGCGAGCAGTACGGCCTCGGCGCCCTGCAGCCCCTGGGTCAGCTCCTGGAAGTCGTCCTCGCTCGACGGGCACTGAAGGTTCGTCGCCGGGTCCTTGCACGCGGCGAGGTTCGCCGCACCGCGCTCCATGGCCGGGCAGACGTCGGCGAGGTAGGCGGCGCGCTCGGCGGCGTCGGTCAGGTACTGCGCGTGGTCCCACATCGTCCACACGCCGAGCCCCGCCTCGTCGATCTCGAACGAGAAGGGTGCGCCGGGGACTACCTCGGTGGGGTCGGCGAAGTAGTTCATCTCGAAGGTCCCCGGCGGGACGCAGTCCGGGTAGTGGCGCGCGGCGGGATCGGCGGGACACTTCATGCTGTAGACGACCGACCAGGGGCTGAACTCCTTCCGCTGCACGCGAGCGTAGAAGCGGTTGTGGCGGCTCACGACGTCGTGGTAGCCGGCGAGGTCGAGCGCGTAGTTGATGAAGGAGCCGTCGCGCACCCAGTCGTAGCCGTAGGGAAGCTGGGTCGCGACGCTGGCCACGATCGCCCCGCTGGCGTTGTCGGTCGCGGTGCGCGCGGCGATGAGGGCGCGGCGCGCGAAGGTCAGCACGGTGGGATCGTCGGTGTCGGGCAGGTGCGCGGGCGCCAGGTAGTCGGCCCACCACGCCTCGGTCGCCGCCCGCAGCGCGTCGGCGGGCTGCGCCCGCGCCTGCCGGAGGAGCGCGTACGCCTCCTCCCGCGTGCCGCCGGCGGCGATGTCGAAGGTCGCCGTCGCCTGGCCGCGGCGGAAGCGGAGCCGGCGGGCGAGCGCGGCGTTGGCCTGACAGGCGGCGACCGGCGCGCGCGCGAGCCGCCCGTCGCTCGCGTCGGTGAAGGCGCTCTCCGCCCTGTAGGTCCAGGCGTTCGCCGCGCGGCACGCCCCCAGCGGCCCGGCGGGGTCGCGGATGACCCCCTCGCACGCGAAGAGCAGGCGCACCACGGGGCGCAGCTCGGGGTCGACGGCGGCGGCGACGAAGCGGTCGACGAAGCTGCTCTGGTGCGCGCAGAGGGGAGCGTCCTCGAAGCCGCACTGGTAGCCGTCGTCCCCGGGCGCGGCGCCGACGGCGATGTAGACGCCTGCCTCGTCGAGGCGCCGCGCGAGCGCCGTGACCCGCCGCTGGAGCGTCCGGCGGCTCCGCGGCGGCGTGGCGAGCAGCGGGTTCAGGAGCGCGAAGTCGCGCGGGAAGGCGCGCGCGCTCGCCGGCAGGAAGTGAAGGAGGGCGTGCTCCCGCCGGTCGTAGAGGACCGCGAAGTCGTTCTGGTAGTCGAGCATCCAGTCCGCGAGCGGGATGAACGCCACGCGCGTCAGCGTGGGCGAGAAGTTGGTGTAGAAGACGATCGTCGCGCTGCGCACCCGGGAGCGCCGCTCGCGCTCGAGCAGGTAGTGGTTCACGAGCACGTCGCGGTCGGGGAGGACGAAGTGCCAGGCGGTGACGCGCAGGCCGAGGGCGGCGTTCGCCATCTCCGTGACCACGACGCCGGAGGTGTCGCTCGTGTAGCGCTGGCTGTGCGTCCAGTCGTCGTCCCGCAGCCAGGTGAAGCCGCGCCCACCCGCCGCCCGGTAGGCGATGCCCGCGAAGGCGCCCATCGAGTCGAGGGCACCGAAGTGGGATCGGAGCCTGGCGTCCGGGGCGTTGTCGGAGAGGTAGGCGAGCTGGTCGTAGAAGCTCGGACCCGGCCACTTGAGGCCGGTGAGCTCATCGCAACGCGAGAGGGTGGCGGTGAGCGCGCCGCTGCCGACCGCAGCGTTGACGTTCGTCGCTCCGAGGATGAGCTCGCCGAAGGCATTGTCCGTCGCGGGCGGGACCGGCAGCTCGGGGCACGCCGCGGCGGGGGGTGTGGCGAGCAGCATTGCGGCGAGCGCCACCATGAGCCGGCGCATTGTCCTACCCGCCCAGCCGGATGGTGACCGTCTTCACCTCGGTGAAGGCATTGTGGCGTCCGCCCTGGCGCCCGATGCCGCTCGTCTGGTAGCCGCCGAAGGGCGCGTGCGGCATGACCTGATCTCAGCGCTTCGGCTTCGGCGACTTCGCGAGCAGATCGGCGAGCGTGCCGAGGCTCGGATTCTCGCTCGCCTGCGTGAGTACCTTCTCGGTGTCGCGCCGCTCCTCGGCCTCGGCCGTTTCCTTTGCCTCCCGGGCGCGCTCGATCATTGAGAGGCCGATGCGCCGCTTCACGGGATCGAGCTCGACCACCGTGACCTGCACGGTATCCCCGATCGACACGATCTGCCGCGGATGGGACACGCGGCGGTCGAGCGCGAGGCGTGAGACGTGTACGAGCCCGTCGAGGCCGGGGGCGAGCTCCACGAACGCCCCGAACTGCTCGAGCCGTCGCACCGTCCCGCACACGCTCGCTCCCACCGGAAAGCGCTCCGCCGCCGTTGCCCACGGATCGGGTGCGAGCGCGCGGAGGGACAGCCCCACCCGGCCACGCCCACCCCTCGGGTCGGGCTCGAGCTTCACGACCTGCGCCTCGACTCGCTGGCCCACCTGCACCACGTCGGACGGGTGGGACGCTCGGCCGTAGCCGAGCTCGCTCACGTGGATCAGGCCGTCGACCCCCCCGAGGTCGACGAAGGCCCCAAAGTCGCGGAGCGACGTGACGGTGCCCGCGACGAGCGCACCCACGCGAAGCTCGGCCCAGACCGCCGCAGCCTGCTCCGCGGCCTCCTCCTCGAGGAGCTGCCGGCGCGAGACGACGACGTTGCGACCCCCCGCCTCGAGCTTCGTGATCCGGAAGCGGAAGCGCCGCCCGACGTACTGCGCCCCATCGATCCGCCTCCGGTCGATCTGCGATCCCGGGCAGAAGGCGCGCACGCTCCCGATCTGCACGTCGTAGCCGCCCTTGTTCTCGCCGGTGACGAGACCCTCGATCGCGATCCCGTGCGCGAACGCTTGCTCGAGCTCGCCCGGGACGTGCCCGCCGCGGCCGGCGACCCGCTTCAACACGATCGACCCCGAGCGCGTCCCGTCATCAACGACCGTCGCCTCGATCTCGTCGCCCTCGTGGAGCTGCACTTCGCCCGTCACGGGATCGCGGAACTCGGCGAGCTCGATCGTCGCCTCGGCCTTGCCCCCGACGGCGACGAAGGCCGCCGCGGCGCCGACGGCGATCACGCGCCCGCGGACGACGTCCCCCGCAGCGACACGGCGCTCGCGGGCGCGCTTCCCCTCGCTGGCGGCGAAGAGCGCCGCGAAGTCCTCGTCGTCGGATCCCGCCATGGCTCCGTGCTCTTATAGCGGGCAACGCCGATCGACGCGATCTGGACCATGCCGGCGGGCTTCGTCGGGATCGAAGGCCTGCTCCCGGGCGAGGAGCTCCGTGGCAACATGTGGGCACGCTGCCACGCCCCGGCACGGACTGGCAGTGGAGCGCGACTAGGAGGCTGACAGACTCCTAGAGCCGAATTCCGAAATAATCGAAGAAGCGCTTGTTGTAGTCCTGATCGGAGAGATCATCGCCCATCGCGACCCAGCACTCGTCGTTGATCCTGGGGCGACCTTGGAAGAAGCCGATCGCGTCCTTCCCGACGGGCCAGCGAAGGCGATACTCGTCGCTCGTGATGGCGGCGAGGATCGTCTTGGCCACGTCGTCGGGCTGGGCGGGATCGCGGAAGCCGGCCGCGAAGAGCTTGCCGTTGCGGCGCATGATGGGCTGGTAGGGCGACGTCTTGTCGTAGCGGGTCGCTTCGGCGGAGTTCTCGAAGATGCTCGTCATGACGACCCCTGGCTCCACGTTGACCACGCGGATACCGAAGCGACGCACCTCGTGCGCGAGCGCCTCGCCGGCGCACTCGAGCGCCCACTTCGAGGCGGAGTAGGGGATCTGATTGGGGGTGGCGACGAGCCCGGCGATCGAGGTGACGTTCGCGATGGTGCCCCGCCGCCGCTCGCGCATCGCGGGGAGCACCGCCTGAATGCACCGTATCGCGCCGAAGTAGTTGGTCTCGAACATGCGCCGGTGCTCGTCCTCGGGCGTCAGCTCGAGTGGGGTGGCGCCGCCGATGCCGGCATTGTTGACGAGCACGTCCACGGGCCCGTGCCCCGACACCGTCTCGAAGGCGCGGCTCACCGAGGCCGTCGACGTGACGTCGAGCTGGATCACCTCGATCGGCAGGCTCGCCTCGGCCGCCGCGGCACGCAGGGGCTGCGCCTTGCCGAGATTCCGCATGCCAGCGAAGACGCGGTAGCCATGACGCGCCAGATGCACACTGGTCGCGAATCCGATGCCGGTGCTGGTGCCGGTGACTACGGCGGTCTCCATCCCTCGGTCTCCCGTGGTTCGGATCGCTGGGCACGGCATTCCAACAGGCTGTGGCGGGGAAGGCAAGGCGAGGACGACTCGTCCGGCGGACGGGATACGCGCCGCGAGAGGTGGTGAACCTGCGGGCGTACCGCACCCCCTCTTCGGCCGACCCTGGCCTTGGACCCAGAATCGGCTAGGAGAAGCCGCCGCGCGCGAAAGTCGGTGAGGACCACTGGCCCATGGTCGCGCTCGCCCTCAACACCGGCTTGCGCATTGCAGTCATGCACTTCGAGACGGAGGCGATTCGACGACCCAGGCCCCTTCGAAATTCAGGAAGAAGCATTCCACCGTGAGGCCGGGAACCGCCGCTCTCAGGAACTCCGAGGCGCGCCCGAGCTCGGCGCGACAGTGGGCGGCCTCGGCGTCGGCATCTCCCCGAAAGCGAGCCGCCAGCCCGCCGTACGCCCCGCAATCGGAGTGCAGCATCAGGACGGCGCGCCCGGAGCCATGCAGACGGATCGATTTGCGGATCTGCTCGAGGACGAAGGCGCGGTGGATCTCCTCCTCGGGGGATGCGAGCGCCTTGGCTCCGCCGGCGATCCTGATCGCGTCCGGCTGAACGACCCCGATGCGCTTGAGTAGCTTCCGGCAAACGGCGTCGAAGCGGTCGTCGAAGCAGCTCACGACCGACGCGTCGCAACGATACTTCTCTCGCGGCGAGTCGAAGTGCAATACCTTGCGCATCGCCGGTGACATCTCGCGCAGGCTCTTTCCCACACCTATCATGGCGGTCGCACTTCGGCCTGCGGGAGCCGGCCGCTCTTCAGCCGTTGGGGGGCTGCAGATGCCGTGATGGCGCCCACGGTGTGTCGGGTGCACTACTATTGCCGGTCGAGCCGGCCTGCGTGCTCGACCCGAACGGCCCCTGCGATGATCGCCATGCCGGCAGTCCGACCGAGGCGCGGCGACATGCAGCGGAGCGTCGATCAGGCCCGCCAGAGTCTCGAGGAGCCGGTTTCGCGGCTTACGAATGGCGCACCATCGCCGGAACAAATCGCAGCGATCCCGGCGTCGTGAGCAACTGCCCGGTTTCGAGCAGCGTCTTCAGCCCGGAGAGGATCATCATCCAACCGCCGTAGAGCTCGGCGTTGGCGTCCTCGCGCAGCTGGTCGTGGGTCACGGTCAGCCGGCATGAATCGCCGACCGCCTCGATCTCCCACGTGACCCTCGAGGTCCCCTCGCGCTTCACGTCCTCGCTCCAGAGGGCCCTGAAGCTCTGGACGAGCCGGCGCGGCGGATCGACCTCCAGGTTCTCGCCCTCCCAGATCGCGGTGGGCGCCAGCGGGCTGACGCCCTGGTACCGGGAGCCGGGCGTCCAATCTGACTCGACGCCCGCGCCAAAATTGTACTTGCGCCGCATCTCGGTGTTGGTGATCGCCTCCCAGAGACGCTCTGGGGTCGCCTTGATGTATATCTCGAACACCTTCTCCATCGTCCTGTCCTCCAATCTGTGCTTGAGCCCGCTCAGGGTCGCGGCCCACGGCTCGGCGTACTTGCTCACCCAGCGGTCGTGGACGAGCCGGATCGGAACGGGGTTGAGGAAGTGCAGCTTCTCGCGCCCGCGCTTCTTCGTGACCACGAGGCCGGCCTCCTCGAGCACCCGCAGGTGCTTCATCACGCCGAAGCGCGTCATCGGCAACCGCCGCTCGAGCGCCCTGAGCGTCTGCCCGTCTTCCTTGAACAGCTCGTCGAGCAGCCTCCGGCGCGGCGGGGCGGCAAGGGCCCGGAACACTGCCTTCACCCCGCGCGTATGCGTGACCGTTTTGTCACCCGTCAAGGCCCCTGTGTCCGCACGCCAGAGCCGGTCGCTGCCGCCCTTCGCTCGAAGCGGAAACGCCCCGGCGAATGTCTCACGCAGATCGAGGCATTCTGGGTCAGAACGCGTACGCGGACCAACGCAACCCGTGGGTTGCCTTGACCGGAGAGCCGTCGTATGACGGCAACCAGGAGGTTGCCCACCATGACGAGCACTGACCGTATCGAGAAGGCCATTCTCCTACGCGCACCCAGATCGCGAGTCTGGCGCGCGCTCACCGATGCCCGGGAGTTCGGCGCGTGGTTCCGCGTGAAGCTCGAGGGCGCCTTCGCTGAGGGCGCGACCCTCCGGGGCAGGATCACGCATCCGGGATACGAGCACGTGACGATGGAGATCCTGATCGAGCGCATGGACCCCGAGCGGCTGTTCTCCTACCGCTGGCACCCGTACGCGGTCAGCGCCGACGTGGACTATTCCGCGGAGCCGACGACCCTCGTCGAGTTTCGCCTGGAAGAGGCGACGGGCGGCACGCTGCTGACCGTCGTCGAGTCCGGTTTTGACCGACTCCCGAGCGGGCGCCGGGCGGAGGCCTTCCGGATGAACGACCGCGGCTGGGCAGAGCAGATGCTCAACATCCAGCGCCATGTCTCGCCAGCCTAGTGTGGCGAGCGCCGGCCTTGTGGGTGCCGCACCGGTCTTCGCGGCGCTCGGGGACGAGACGCGTCTGCGGCTCGTCGCCCGGCTCTGCACGGAAGGGCCGTTGCCCATCGTACGCCTGAGCGCCGGCGTCGCCGTCACGCGTCAGGCCGTCACGAAGCACCTTCATGCGCTCGCCGCCGCGGGTCTCGTGCGCAGCAGGCGCCCCGGACGCCGGCGGCAACGCATCTGGGAGTTGGAGCCGCGACGGCTCGAAGAGGCGCGCCGATACCTCGATCGAATCTCGCGACAGTGGGACGGTGTGCTCGCGAGGCTGAGAGCGTTCGTCGAGGAGTGAGCAAGTCGGCGGCAGCGAGAAAGGGGCGCTCCGAGGACGCCCTGGCACGTGGCCCCCGGACAGGACAGGAGGCAATCGCGATGAAGATCGAGCTGAACAGCGTGATGGTCGATGACCAGGACAAGCCGCTGCACTTCTATTCATCGAGGACGCGGGGCTGACGAGGATCGCATGTCGCGATCAGGTGGATTCTCGCGGATCCGGCTCGGCCGTATGCACGACGTCATGGCGCGCCACGTCGCGCAGGGCGAAGCGCCCGGGATCGTGACCGCGCTCCGCCGGCATGGCGAGGTCCACGTCGACGCGATCGGCACGAAGGCCGTGGGCGGCGCCGAGCCGATGCGGCGCGACACCATCTTCCGCATCACCTCGATGACCAAGCCCGTCACCGCCGTCGCGGCCATGATCCTGGTCGAGGAGTGCAAGCTTCGCCTCGACGAGCCCGTCGATCGCCTCTTGCCCGAGCTCGCCGACCGCAAGGTGCTGAAGCGTCTCGACGCCCCTCTGGGCGACACCGTGCCGGCGCACCGGGCGATCACCCTGCGCGACCTGCTGACCTTCCGCCTCGGCCTCGGCATCATCATGGAGCCTTCGGCGGACTACCCGATCCAGAAGGCGCTGAACGAGCTCCAGGTCGTCGGCTTCGGGCCGCCGAACGTCGCGGCACCGTACGACCCCGACGAGTGGATGCGCCGGCTGGGCACGCTGCCGTTGATGCACCAACCGGGCGAGAAGTGGATGTACAACACGGGGTCCTACGTGCTCGGCGTGCTGATCGCGCGGGCCGCGGGCCAGCCGCTGGAGGCGTTCTTCCGCGAGCGCATCTTCGCGCCGCTCGGCATGAGGGACACGAGCTTCAGCGTGCCGCCCGAGAAGCTCGACCGGCTCGCGCCGAGCTACTGGCCGCACCCCCAGACCGGTGCGCTCGAGCTCCACGATGGCGTCGCGGATAGCCAGTGGAGTCGTCCGCCCGCTTTTCCCGACGGCGGTGCCGGGCTGGTGTCGACGGTCGACGACTACCTCGCCTTCGGCCAGATGCTGCTGGACAAGGGGCGCTACGGACGCGAGCGCATCCTCTCCAGGCTCTCGGTCGAGACCATGACGACCGATCAGCTGACAGCCGCGCAGAAGGCGGTCTCCGACTCCTTCGGCAGCGACTACTGGGACAACCGTGGCTGGGGATTCGGCGTCTCGATCGTCACGCGGCGCGACGACGTGTCCTCGGTGCCGGGACGGTTCGGTTGGGATGGCGGCTACGGCACCTCGTGGGCCTCGGATCCCGCCGAGGACATGGTCGCGATCCTGATGACGCAGCGCGCGGGCTTCCCGGGTGCCTCCGGGACCTACGTCGATTTCTGGACCTCGGCCTACCAGGCGATCGATGAATGACGCGTCGAAGGAGGGTGGGCGGAGCGCGGCCTCGCCCGCGTCCGGGAGGCACGACGCGCGGAAGTCGCCGCCGCCGAGGCCGAACGCTTCGCCGAGTCGCTGTCGCGGGCGAGGTGGGCCGAGGTGCGGAAGGCGTGCTGCGCTCCGCGCAACGGGTGAGCGAGCATCCTCACGGGCGCGGCGGTAACCAGAAGCGGCACGACGGACCCGGCGCTCGACTCAGTCGTCGATCGAGGGTCGCAAGCGGCAGATCGAGCGCCTCGGCGACCGCTACGTACCAGGCATCGTAGCTGCTGACAATGCGGCGGAGCTGCCAGACGCGTTCGGCGAACGCCTCGAAGGGAACGAGCGACAGCTCGAGCGTGCAGAGGTCCTTCTGCGCGGCCGTGGCCTCGAGGCCGGTCAGCCGCTTGAAGCGCTCGAGGCGACGCAAGATGTTCGTCGCCTCGACCAGGACGAGATGCGGCGCGACGATGTTTCCCTGCGCCAGCACTCGCTCGGCCCAAGAGCCCTCGGCGCCCGCGTCCACCGTCGCAGCCACGAGCACCGACGCATCCACCACGGCGCTCACCGCCGGTCGGCATCCCGATGTCTTAGGATCTCCTTGCGGGCCACCCGGCGGTTCGCGGCATGCTTGCGCTCGCTGACGCGCTCGAGCCACGCGTGGATGGACGGACGGGCGGCAAGCCGCTCGAGCTCCTCCTTCAGATACTCCTGCATCGACTTCCGCTCGCGCGCGGCGCGGCTCGCCAGCTCGTCGCGCACCTCCTCCGGAACGTCCCGAATCGTGATCTGAACGCCCATGCCATCTCTTTGCCACCGTTGCAATCATTTTGCAATCAACGGCGCGGCCGACCGCTCGTGTTGGCGACTGGCTGGACGTTCACCATCAAACCCCGAGAGGATCGCAAGCGCTCGCCCCCGGGCGGGGCGAGTTTGTGCCGGTTCTCCTGAGCCCCTCCACCACCTCCGTCCCGGCCCACCCCTTGTCTCCTGTGCCAAAAAACCTCCACGGGTCTCGGGGTATTCACCTGTTTCGGGGATTGCCGCCGCCCGCAGCATCCGTGCTACTAATCTGTTTTCCAAGAGCCAATTCGACCCACGTTTGTCGTGGTCCACGGACCGCTCGCTCCTGGTGGGTCAGAGGGGTGGTTGCGTACGTACGAGTTCGCGGCGCCGCGGGTTCGACATCTCGTTGCCGACTGTCTCCGCACGGGTGTCGGCCACCTTGCACCGGAGGTATCGTTAACCAAGGATCTCGCAGCTTATCCGGTCGAGCTGGCGATCACGCTCGGCGTGGAGTTCGGGATTGCGATGCCCGAGCGGATGCTCGACCGCGTATACCAGGCCGAGGCACGAGGAGCGGAGAGCCCGCCGTTCATCTGGACGCGGGTCCTAGAACGCGGGCGGCCGTGATGAAGGGAGGGGCCGATGAGCACCAACCTGCTAGCAACCCAGGGGGAGCATCACATGAAGCAAGGTCAGATCGTGGTGGAGCGCCTAACGGGCACACACGTACTGCTGTTGGAGCAGGTCAACGATGAGTGGATTTGCCGCTTCGGTGACGGCCGGCAAGAGAACCGGCGCGTGTTTGAGCTGGCGCCATCTGCCTTTGGGCGCGTCGCCGAGCTGATCGCCCAGGCCGCGGGCGAGCTGTCGAACTTCTTCGGGCAGCTCGGGGCACGGCTGGCGGTGCCGCCGCCGCAGCTCCTGCAGACGGTGCGGGGGCAACGCCGCCACGGAACTTGAGGTGGTAAGAAGACTGCTCTCGTCGCTTGCCATCCTTTTGGCCGGTCTCTTCATGCCACCGGTGGCCGCCCACGCCGCCTGGCCGCAGACGCCGCCCAACGACCCCGACTTCGCGCCCTGCGAGAACGCGGCCACCTTCACCTCGGACTGTTACTCCGACCCGAGCGCTGACCAGTGGGACATGTTCGGCGCACTCTCCGATACGCAGTATCCATGCCCCTTCCCGATCGTTCATCACCCCGACGGCGGGCTGCCCTGCTGGGCAGCGGCCGCCTTCGACCCCAACCACATGTCCGGGGTCGACTTCACGGGCGCCTGGGCCCAGGGCAACGTTGGACGCGACGACATCCTGATCGCCTACATGGAAGGCGGCGTCAATTACAGCTCCGACGCGATCAAGGACGCCCTCGACAACGAATGGCTGAACAAGGGAGAGCTACCCTGCCCGGAGCGCGCCGACGGGACCAGCCTGGCCTGGCCCAACTGCTACGACCTCGACGGCAACGGCCGCGCCGACATCCGGGACTACGCGCACGACCCGCGCGTCAACCCATCCTGCCCCGCGGGCGTAGCATCCGACACCCCGGTCGCCCAAGGGGGCGGACTGGCCATCGACGTGGAGGGCACCAGCCGCAACTGCGTCGCGAGCGGCCAGCATCAATACCTGAACGCCGTCAACGTGCGGGGAACGCGGACGCCCTACCTGTCCCCCGAAGACCTCATCGCTGTCTTCGGCCACTGCCGGATCCAAAAGGGTCAGATCACGCAGTGTCCTGCTGGGGGCCGTTTCGACAACGACGGTAACGGCTATCCCAACGACATCAACGGCTGGAACGCCGACCGCAACAACAATGACCCGCAGACCGAGGACATGGCCTACGGCCACGCCCCCGGCCTGCAGTCACTCCTGGTCGGCGTCCCCGACAACGGCTACGCCGGCGTTGGCCTCTGCCCCCGCTGCCGGGTGGTGCCGATCAAGACCGGCGCGGAGGCGCTCGGCCGCTCTGACAAATGGGCCGAAGGGCTCCTCTACGCAGCTGACATCGGCGTGACTGCGGTCAGCTCGGTGGTCGTCAACTACACCTACAGCCGGTTCGTGCAGGACGCCATCAACTACGCCTACGACCACGGCGTCGTGATGTCGCTCGACTCCAACGACTTCGACTCCATGGACCACACCGACGGGATGCTCTGGGATCACGCTCTGCCCGGCAACTCGGCGGCCATGGACCTGACCGGGAGCACCACCAGCTGGTTCCGTTCCCGCAGCAACATCACCAGCTACGGCACCCACAACGTCTTCTCGGGGGGCGAGTACACGACCTCGGGCGCAACACCCTTCCAGGCCGGGATCCTGGCGATGGTGCAGTCGGCCGCGCTCAACCTCCGGGACAGCGGCCTGGTCCCGGGCTTCGATCGGCTCACCCCGAACGAGATCAAGCAGGTGCTGATGGACACCGCCCAGCCGATCATCCCGAACGCCCTGCCGCCGCAGCCCCTGGGCCCCGGGGCGCCGCCCGGGACGAAGCAGCCGCAGTGGCCGGGCAACCCGAACAGCGCCACCGACGCCACCCACACCAACTGGTCCACGCAGTACGGCTACGGGCGGCCGGACGTGGGCGCGGCGACGGCGATGGTCATGGCGGGGCACATCCCGCCCACCGCAGATATCACCGCCCCGCAGTGGTACTTCTACGTCGACCCCACGGTGACGCCGAAGCTCGAGGTTGACGGCAGCTTCGCCCGCTCGCGGTTCAACTCCGGCGGCTCGGTCAGCTACGTGCTCGAGTGGGCGCTCGGCGCCGACCCCGCCGACAGCGACTTCCACACCGTGGCCCGCGGGACCGTACGCACCGGCATCGCGGGGAAGCTGGGAACCGTCGATCTGAGCCAGGTCCCGCCGAGCTTCTACACCCACACGCCCCTCATCACCCTGCAGCCCGACGGTGCGGAGCAGTACACCCTGACCATCCGGCTGCGCGCGAATGACGCCAACGGCCTCAAGGCCGAGGATCGGCGCAGCGTCGGCCTGCGCCACGACCCCGATCTGATGCCGGGCTACCCGAAGAACGTCGACAGGGCCGACGGCGACGCCGCCCCGACCTACGCCGATCTCGAGGGCAAGCACGAGCTCGACCTGATCGTCCCCAACGGCAACGGCGAGGTGAACGCGTGGCGGCCGGACGGCACCGAGGTGCCCGGCTTCCCCGTCTACACCCAGATGCTGAAGCAGCTCGACCCGCTCAACCCCGAGAACTACCGCGCGCGAGCCTATCGGAACGCAAACCTGGCGAACGTGCGCGACCCGCTCTCGGGTGGCGCCGCGGTGGGTGATCTCTTCCACAACGGCGAGTTGGAGATCGTGGCCACGAGCACCAACGGCGAGGTCTACGCCTGGGACAGCCACGGGCACCTGCTCCCCGGCTTCCCGGTGGGCCAGGACCCCGCCACCTGGGAGCCCTTCGCAGCGGTGCCGACGCCGCGCAGCGCCACCGGCCACAGCCGCAACCCGGACCGAGGCAACTGGTCACCGCCCGTGCTGGCCGACCTCGAGGGTACCGGTCAGCTCGACATCCTCATGACGGCCTTCGACGGCTTTGTCTACGCGTTCCGTCCGGACGGAACCACGGTGCCGGGCTGGCCGGTCGAGATCAAGCTGCCGGCCTCCTACTTCACCGATCACGGAGGCACCGTCGACCCGAGGAGCTACGTCAGGGATGCCAAGCTGATGTACCCGGTCACGGCCGCCGACGTCCTCGAGCTCGGACATCCGCAGGTGTTCGTGCCCTCCTTCGAGTCGAATGGTCAAGGAAGCGGCACCGACGACCTGGCCAGGTCGCTCCTGGGCTTCGACCCAAGCAATGACGCCGCCGCGACCTGGCTGTACGGCCTCTACGCTGACGGCAACGATCACCCCGGCGGTCCGTACATTCACCCACCGGACGGGATCTGGCCGGTCACCGTGCAGAGCACGTCCTTCACCTACGACCAGTCGATCGACTTCGTCGGGGAGTCGACCAGCCCGCCGGTCATAGCCGACTTCGGCAGCGGGCCGCGCATCATCACCGGGCCGATCACCGGCGGCGTCTACTCGATCAGCCCCGACGGCAGCATCGACCGGCGGTTCGACTTCTCCTGCCCGAGCGCCGACTGCTCGCCTCTTCCCCCCTACCGCACCGGCGACACCCACACGCTCGTCCTCACCGGCACCGGCGGCCTGGGTGACCTCTACGGCACCGGCACACCCGTTTTCATCATGAACAACACCGGGGTGGAGTCGATCGTGGCTTCGCTGGACGTCCCGGGGTTGCCAACCTGCCCCAGGTCTACGAGAAGGCCTGGGACCCGCGCAACGGCCAGGTCCTTCCGGGCTGGCCCAAGCGCGTCGACGGCTTCCCCTTCTATTCCTCGCCGATCACGGCGGACGTGACAGGCCTCGGCCTCGGCCGCTCGGCCATCGAGGGCAACGACACCTACTTCATCCACGCCTTCCAGGCGAGCGGGCTGGAGGCGCCCGGGTTCCCCAAGTACACGGGGCAGTGGCAGGCCTTCGCCGGCGTCGTCGCTGACCCATCGATGAACGGCCAGCTCGTCTACGCCACCCCGACGCGCGAAGGATTTGTCTTCACTTGGAAGGTGGCCGGGGACACACGGAGCTGAACAACAGCTGGTGGCACTACCGCCACGACGAGCACAACACGGGCACCTACGCTGTCGATACCCGACGGCCAGCCTCCATCCTGGACCTGCGCGTCGTGGGAGGTGCACAACCTCAGCTGGCCTGGACGGCGCCGGGCGACGACCATATGGTCGGCACGGCCGACCGCTACGAGGTGAGGTGGTCGAACCAGCCGATCACCTCTTCGAGCTTCTGGTCGGCGACCCCGCTGGCAGGAGCGCCCGCTCCGCAGCCGGCGCGCTCGCGACAGAGCATGGCGGTCGGCGGGGTCTCCGGCTCGACCGTCTACTTTGCCATTCGCACCCTGGACATGGCGGGCAACATCTCGGCCCTGAGCAACGTCGTCGCCTGGTAGCCGTGTGAGGAGAGGGGATCAGAAGGCGGCCTCCACCCCGGCCAGCGGGATCACGTCGGAGCGGAAGCCGTCCCGGTTGAGCGGCAGGATGACGTTGGCGAAGCCGAAGACCGTGTCGTGCCAGAGGTTCATCCGCCCGCCGAGCGAGAGGTCGTAGGTGCTGGCGCGGTCCCGCTCGAGGCCTAGGACGGGCGCCATGAAGCGCCGGCCTGTGCTGGGGTCGACGCGGGCGACGTCGAAGAAGCCCGGCGGGGCGATGCCCTGGAAGGGCTCGCGGCCGAGCACGGCGACGGCTGCCGTGAAGCGTTCCTTGACCGCGCAGTCGAGCCCGAAGCCGAAGCGTCCGGCGCTCCGGTCGACGTCGTCTCCGTTCAGCTCGACGCCGCCGTTCGCGTAGGCCTGCAGGCCGACGCCGTACCCGAGCGAGAGCGACGGCGTCGCGGCGTAGAGCATGGGCGCCGGCTCCCACGTGCCCGTGCCCTGGAAGTTGTCCTGGTTGCCGGCGGGCGCGCGCAGCACCAGACCCGCGGCCAGGTCGCCCCATGCCCCGTGCACCAGCCGGTACTTGGCGCGCAGGAAGACGTCGCCCGGGCCGAGCTTGGAGGAACGCACGCGGGCGCGCTGCTCGTGGCGGTCGGCGACATCGCGCAGGATCCCGTTCAGCGCGAAGCGGCTGTACAGGACGGGGATGGTCAGGTTGAGATCGAGGTCGTCGGTGGCGCCGTAAGTGACGCTGGTGGTCACCTGGTGCGTGTCGAGATCCAGGCCGAAGCGGGGCACGGTGAACAGCCGCCCGTTACCGGGAGAGACGATCGGGAAGCGCGTGTCGCTCAGCCGGTCGAGGTCCTGGCCGTCGACGGTGTCGATCCGCATCCACTGGTAGCTGACGCTCAGGTTCAACTTGCCGCGCCCGAGCGGGCGCGGCCGCTCGAGGTAGAGCTGCCCCAGGATGTCCGTCTCGCGCTCCCAGGCATGCGTCGCCTTGTTGAACGAGAAGGTGACCCCGGCCGAGGCGGCCGTGATCGGCAGGGCGTGGCCGATCGAGTCGGCGAGGGCGTCGCCGACCGGGCGGGTGATCGGCCGCTCGAGGATCTCCCGGAACGTCTCGGCGCGCGCTCCCGGGACGCCCGCGCAGGCGGCCACGAGCACGGCGATCGCCGCGGCGCCGCCCCTCACTCCGGGTCCCTCAGGCCCTGGATCTTCCATGCGCCCTGCTGCTTGGTGAGGATGCCGCTGATCCGCACCTCGAGGTGCATGCGCCGGCCGCTGCCGACGTCGACGAACGTGTCCTCGCGCGTGAAGGTGGCGAGCGCCTCGTCGCCCTCGACCGCGAGGTCCACGTCGGAGATGCGCACGTGCAGGTCGCGCGCGATGTCGAAGTAGCGCTGCAGGGAGGCGCGCTGCGCCGCGCCCATCTCGACCTGCAGACCGGCGAGCTGATCGACGCGTTTCGCCTCGAGGGCCCCCGCGTACTGGTGGAGCAGGGCGCGGATCGCGGCCTCGTCCCCGTCGCGCTCCCCGGCGTACGCGAGCGCGGCCCACTCGAAGCGGGACGTCCCGGGCGCAAGCTCGGACGGCGGGGGCGGCTTCGGCGCCTCGCGCTTCTTGGCCGGCTCGCCGAGCGTGTCGCGCAGCAGGCGGTAGGCGTCGAGCGTCTCGTCGCCGCGGCTGGCCACGATCGCCTGGATCTGGTCGGCGGTGGGCTCCACGCCGAGCGCATGCAGGGCGGCGACCGCGAGCTGGGTCTGCAGCTCCATGAACTTCTCCTGCGGACCCTGCACGCG